>DASSLZ010000226.1:0-3265 GCA_035689165.1 Candidatus Eiseniibacteriota bacterium
TTCTTCACGAATCCGGTTTCCCTTCAGGTCATTCTCAGCTCGCCGCCCACGCCCCCCACCAGCGACGTCGCGGAAGGGGTTTCGGGATCTCCCAAGTCACGGCTCGCCCAGAACTCGCCCAACCCGTTCAATCCATCGACCACGATCCGCTTCGCACTTCAGAACCGCGACCATGTCCGGCTCTCGGTCTACAGTGCGAGCGGACGTCTCGTCTCGGTGCTGGAGAACTCGGACCTGGACGCGGGGTCTCACTCGATCTCGTGGCATGGCCTGGACCGAGAAGGCCATCCCGTTGGCTCCGGAGTCTACGTTTATCGGCTCGTCACGGGGTCCGGGTTTGAGGATTCCAAGCGGATGGTCCTCGTGAGGTGATTCTTCGATAAAGGGGGGTGGCCGAGGTGAGGTGCGAAGACTACTCTCGCGCCTCACGCGCCACCTGCCACGCGTGCAGCACCAGCGCCACCGTGATCACGGCGTAGGCCACGAACACCCGGAAGTACTCGCCGATCTGCGCGTCCCCGGCCAGGGCCTTCCCGGCGAGCGGCGAGACGATGAACAGCGTGTGGAAGAGGATCGTGCCGATGATGGCCTGGCCCACGGTGGCGCGCGTCACCGTCGCGCCCGAAACCAGTAACGCGGCGATCGCGAACATGCCTACCTGCTCGTGGGAGCTGTAGGTGTTCATCGTTCCGATGTTCTGAAGGAAGAGGAGCTGCCCCCACGAGGCGAACACGGTCGACAGGACGATCGCGATCAGCCGGTTTCGATCCACGGGGATTCCGGCGATCGACGCGACGTGCGGGTCCTGGCCCATCGCGCGGAACTGCTGGCCCATCTTGGTGCGGAAGAAGAAGACGGTGAACAGGCAGAACCCGAGCACGACCAGGTACGACACCACGGGGACGCGCGTCTCCACCCCCTCCAGGGACACGCGCAGGCGGATCAGGTCATCCACGGCGTACTGGATCGGCGTGAGGTCGAGGGTGTTCCGCAGGCCGTATCCCTGCGGCAGCACCATCGTGGGATCGTGGAAGGGAATCAGCGATCCGAGGGCGAACAGCGCGAGCAGCTGATAGAGCCCATTCGCGAAGAAGCCGGCGATCAGCCCGGTTACCATCTCCCGGCCCTTCGCGCGATTGAACAGCATCCCGGTCGCGACCCCGAACAGCACGGCGAGCGGGGTGGCCAGGAGCCACGCGGCGCCGAAGCCGGCGATGCCGTGGCCGCCCCAGTGCACGGCGAGGATCGCGGCCAGCTGCCCCGCCATCGCGCCGATCACGATCCCGAAGTTCAGGCCCAGCCCCGCGAGGATCGGGATCAACAAGGACAGCACGAGCACCGTATTCCGCCCCACGCGCACGAGCAGCTCGCCGACGAGGAAGGGGGGCGTGATCTTCGCGACCCAGATGCCGAAGGCGCAGAGCACCGCGAACAGGATCGGGACCGCCTGGTTCGCGATCCTCGTGCCGACGCCGCGCCCGCGCCCCGTCGCAACCCCCGCCGACTCCGGGCCCGTCCGCATCGGTGCCGCGCTCATTCGCGCGTCCCACCCATCCGGGTCAGAGCGTAGAGGATCATCCCGTTCTGGATGATCAGCCGGGCCGTCTCGGAGATGTCCCCCTCGATCACCTGGCTCGTGACGGGGAGGGCCGTCGTGAGGATCGCCTGGAAGAGGATGGTCCCGATGATCACGTGCGCCACCGTGGCGCGCGTCACCGAGGCGCCCCCGATCAGGATGCAGGCGATCGCGGGGAAGGCCATCAGGAGCGGCGCGGTGTAGAGCTGCACGAATCCGTACGACTGGCTGTAGATCACGATCCCGACGGCGGCCAGCACGGTGCTGAGCACGGTGGCCTGCACCCGCGTGCGCTCGTCGGAGATCCCCGCGGCCCGCGCGAACCTCGGATTGCTGCGCGCCGCGGCGATCGTGATCCCCATCTGCGTGCGGAAGAACCAGGACACGAGCAGGCAGAGCGCCGCGAAGACGAGGATGGCGCCGGTCGGGATCGTGACCCCGGCGACCGTGAACTGCAGCCAGCGGTCGAGCACCTTCGTCGAGTCGAGCGGCATCGCCAGCGTGGTGCGGAGCCCCTTCCCACCGATGGCCCAGACCAGCGTGGGATTCGTGAAGGGCGCGAGCAGCCAGAAGATCGACATGGCGGAGACGACGGCGAATCCCAGGTAGGTGCCGACCATCATCTCCTGGCCGCGCGTGCGGTTGAGGAGCCATCCGTAGCCGAGGCCGGCCGGAACGGCCAGCGCGACGCCGATCCCGGTCGCGGCCGCCAGCCCGGCGACCCCGCCGATCCCGGCGTTCAGGGTGAACACGCAGCCGATCAGGCCGCAGATCACCCCGAGCGGAAGCCCGAAGTTGAGCCCGACGCCCCCCTGGATGGCCGGGAGGAGTGCCAGCACCAGGACGCCGTTCCGCGCGACGCGCACGATGGAGTCGGTCACCAGCGAGCCGAGGTCCATGTGCGTGGCGACCGCGGTGCCGAAGAGGGCGACCACGAATCCCGCGATCAGGAGCCGCGGCACGCCCATCTCGGCCACGAACCCTCGCGCGCGCTCGCCGATGCCGCCGCTCCGCGCCGTCCTGCCGCTCGAGCCGGCGCTCACGCGGCCGCGGTCTCCCCGGCCATCGCGAGGCCGAAACGGGCGTCGGGTGCGTCGGGCGGCAGGATCGCGGCCACCTGGCCGTGATAGACGATCGCGATCCGGTCGCAGATCGCGCGCAGCTCGGCCAGCTCCGACGAGGTGACCACCAGCGTCACTCCGTCATCCCGATTCAACCCCGCCAGGATCTCGAGCACGCGCTCCTTGGCGCCCACGTCGATGCCGCGCGTCGGCTCGTTCACGAACAGGACCCGCGGCCGCAGCGTCATGGCGCGCGCGAGGCAGACCTTCTGCTGATTGCCTCCGGAAAGACGGCGCACCTGCTGCCCCGCGCCCGTCGTGCGCACGTCGAGCCTCCGGATCATCTCCAGGGCGTGCTCGCGCATGGCCTTCTGGTCCAGCGGCCGGAGTGCTTTGATCGGGAAGCGGTGCAGGAACCGCCCCTGCGCCTCCAGCGCCGAGAGCGCGATGTTCAGCTCGATCGATTCGTCGGGCAGGAGGCCCACCCCCCGGCGGTCCTCCGAGACGAAGGCGAGCCCGCGGCGGAGCGCCCCGCGCGGGTCGTTCAAGGGGAGCGGCTCGCCGCGGAGGAGGACGCGGCCTGTGGCGGGGTAGAGGCCCATCACCCCGTTGGCGATGCCCAGCTTCC
>DASSLZ010000227.1:0-3781 GCA_035689165.1 Candidatus Eiseniibacteriota bacterium
GGTCGCCCCCTCCTGGCGAAGCAGTGCCGCGACTACCGCCTTGGACCCCGGCATGAGCGGCGCGCGTCCCGACGTAACGACCGAGCGCGTGAAACCGTTCTCCCCCTTGTCCGCCAGCACCGCCGAGACCACCTCGAAGGAGCCGGTCCCTTCCTCGCCGTCCTTGACCGACTGCATCAGGGGCACCGGCCCCATGAGCTTCGCGCCGGCCACCTTCTCCCGAAGCGCCGCCTCCACCTTCTTCACGACCGGATCGGGCAAAGTGAACTCGACCAGGGCGTGGAACAGCCCGCCGTTCGTGCCGCCCGCCTGGTCCACGTACTTGACGCAGAGGAACTCGAACGTGGAGTCCTCCTTCATCGCCAGACGGGGGAACTGCGGCAGGTAGTAGTAGAGGCTGGGGTCGTCACTATCCTGCAAGAGCTGGACGCCCAGGATCACGCGCGATCCCTTGTCGTAGTTCACCAGCGCGGACGCGGGCCGGGACAGGGCCAGAAGGCAGAGCAGGCAGGCGAGTACGGCACGCTTCATCAGGGATACCTCGCGGCTAGGGTTGGCCAAGGACCGATCGGACGCCCGTCGCCTTCGTCAGGGGCGGGCTCGTGACATCCAGGATGCGGGACCAGCTCGCGCTCTCGCGCCAGGGACCCGCGTGCTCGGAGCCGTCGTTCTTGATCTCGTGGACGCGATAGCGATAGGGGCGGTCCAGGCGGACCGCGACCGGGAATCGAATGCCCGAGGAGTAGAGGTCGGGTTGGGTGCTGGTGAACGAGGCGGAGAGCTTCACGCGCCTGCCCGCGACGCCCTCGGCGTCGATCTCGACCTCCTTCTCGGCCAGGTCGGGGCGCAGCTCGTTGTTGAAGTCGTAGCAGTAGACGTCGAGGGCGGCGTAGCCCGGTGGCGCGCGGTCATTCAGGTCCACCCGCCGCATCAGATCGGGGTAGCGCTTCGTGTCGAGGGCGATCTCGATCGCCCCCGCGCGCACGACGTGAGAGCGCACCGAATCGGCGGCGGCGCTGTCCCTGGAGCCGGCGGCCTGGAGCGACTTCCGCAACTCGGAGACCAGCACCGAGGAGCCGGTCAGCTCGCCCATCCCCCAGTCGGAAGCCAGAGCCGGTCCGACGAAGGCGTAGCCCAGGCTCAGGTAGACCTGGCCCTTCTCCAGCGCGGCGCGGAAGGCCTGCGCCGTCAGGTCGTCCAGCCCCATCGTGTAGACCCGCTCGGTCCAGTAGCTCTCGCCCGTGGGTCCCGACGCTCCGTCCTCCGAGGACTCGAAGCGTCCCGGTGGGAGCGCGGTCGTGTCGGGGCTTCCGATCGAGGCGTAGATCAGCGCGGTCTCGATGCGGCGGATGGGGAAGGGGCGGATCTCGACCGGGGCTCCGGAGCCCGCCAGCTCGCGGGCGGCGCGCGTCAGCTCTTCGGCGGAAGCCCGCGGGAGCTTCACTCGGAACGTGACGAGGCTTCGCGTCGTGAAGGTGCCCTGGTCGCGCGAGACCGCGCTCCCCATGTAGCGCATGTCGAGGAAATGGAAGTCGGGCCTGCCGTCGGCGTCGGTCGCGACCGTGAGCTCGGCGGGAGCGTAGTACCAGCGGGTGGGGCGCGCGTCGTCCTGGTAGAGGATCAGCGATCCCATGACGCGCTGCGTTCTCCAGCTGGGCGCCGCCGCGACGCCGCGAGGCATGCCGGTGGCCGCCGCTACGTACAGTGCGACCGCGAGGAGGTGCGTGTAGCTGCGTCGCGTCACTTGGGCGCCGGGAGGGTCCCCACGGTCTGCTCCAGCTGGAACCGGCCGATCGCCTGCCGGAGGTCGTTGCTCGATACCCAACTGTTTCCCGGGTACGTCTGGCCGCTCCCCATCGTCACCGTGAGCGAGTACTCGAACAGGGGATCGCCGGGCACCGATTCGCCCGGCTGCCGCGAACCCAGATAGATCGGCCCCACGGTGAAGTCCTTGCCGTCGGCGTTCAGGACGAGCGACTTGGTCTGGAGATCGCGCGACTGCGGGTCGAAGTAGCGCGACCGCACCTGGACCGTGATGTCGCCCGTGCCCACGCCCGCGTCGGCGAGCGGCGTGAGCGTGTGGAACGTGATCATCGAGGGGCCCGCGCTCGACACGCCGCCGGTGATCGAGCGGATCACCGCGTCGTCGCAGCTCTGGCACGTGGCCTCGACCGCGTACTCCAGCCAGATCCGCTTCGCCTGACCGTCGATCCATCCGGGCACCGAGGCCGCCGCCCACTGGGCGCGGCCGGCCGGCGGAACCCGGGCGCTCGAGAGGTCCCACGAGTAGACGATCGGACGCGACGAGGAATCGAGCATCAGCGCGTTCAGGTACTTGAGCTTGATGGGATAGGGGGTGCGGTTGGTCCACGCGTCGGCGCGGTTCCAGCGGAAGCCGCCGAAGGTGACGAAGTCGGCCAGGCGGATCTGGATCGGCACGTCCACCGGCGCGAGCTTCCCGCCGCTGGGATAGAGCGTGACGCGGCCGCTGATCCCGACGTCCTCGACCAGGGCCTGCTGGAGGTTCTCCTTCGTGACGGGATCGGTGATCCAGGAGACGTCGACCTGTCCGAGGAAATCGGCCAGGCCGGTGACCGCGATCTTGTCGGAGGGGATGTTGTAGCGCCGCAGGTCGTCGGCGATCGAGACCGAGATGCTGTCGATCGGGAGCGCGCGGAGCGCATTGAACGTGAGGTCGTGCGTGTCGGCATAGGCGTGGATCAGGTCGGTGGCGATCTGCCGCTCCTTGATGCCGAGCCCGGCGTCGAGCCGCGCGGCCATCGCCACCTCGCCCGCGCCGCCGCTGCCGGTGGCCGAGTAGATCATGCGCAGGTCGTAGCCCGAATCCTCGTTCCAGCGGAGCGAATACGAATAGGGCAGGAAGTAGAAGATCCCCGATTGCGGATTCTGGTCGGGGTAGAAGGCGGGGAAGACGCCGAGCACGTGGCTCGGGTCCAGATCGATGTCCTCGGATCGAAGCTCGGCCAGCGGCTCGACCGGCCTGTCGCCGGGACCCTTGGGGGCCGTGGTCGAGCCGGGGTCGGGAGCCGGCAGGCCGAACTTGAAGTTCCGGATCGCGATCATGTCGGTGCGGGCGATCATCGTCGACGCGGCCGCGGTCTTCGTCTCGACGGCCGTGTTGGGCGCCATCATCTTCGCGGTCGCTGGGCTTGCCGTCATCGCGGGGCTCACGGACATCTGGCGCGTGGTCGCGAGGTTGATCGAACGCACGGCGGCGCCGGAGGGCTGCGCCGCGGGCGGCGGCGCGGGCGACGCGGCCGGCGAGGTCGGCGAGGACATCGCCGCCGTCCTCGGCTGGATCGTGAGGGCGCGCGTGGGCGTGAGCAGTGCGGCGCGATTCAGGCTGGGGTGGATCACCTTGGGCGGCAGCGGCACTCCGGGGGTGGCGCCGAGGCTGGCCGTCGTGGGGCCGGCGGGCTTCGGCGTCACCGTGACCACGACGTTCTCGGGGCGCGTGCCGTTCTGCCAGGTCTTCGGCATCTCGAAGGCCTTCACGTAGGCCGCGGCCGCCTTGTCGCCGCGGGCCACGCTGATTTTCAGATACGACGTCTTCACCAGCGTGCCGTCGGGCGCGTTCGGATCCAGCTCGAACGCGAGGTCCATCTCGCCGGGGGTGCTCGCGATCGGGGCGGGCGACGTGCCCTTGATCTGCCGGTGGGTCTTGCGATCGGAGGTCGTCACCTCGCCCCACAGCTTGCCCCCGTCGAAGCCGGTGTAGGAGACGGTGACGACGATCTTCGTCGCCTCCTCGCGCTTCACT
>DASSLZ010000228.1:0-6869 GCA_035689165.1 Candidatus Eiseniibacteriota bacterium
CTGCTTCTGCTCCTGGGGGTGATTCGCGGCGTCGGCGGCGTCTTGCTCGCGACGTCGGGGCCCGGCCTCGTGGATTCCGGCCGCATCGACGAGGGGACGGCGCGCCTGCTGGGCGGCGGCCTGCTCCTGGTCGGCCTGATCGCGGCCGCGGCGAGCCTGGGATGTATGCTGCGGCGGGCGTGGGGATGGACGCTGGGTCTCGCCGCGGTCGTGCTCTTCGTGGTGGACGGGCTGATCAACGGCACGATGCTCTTCGGAAAGCCCGGCGAGGGAGGAACGATCGTCAACACCGTCGCCGCGGTGCTGATCCTCGCGTGCCTCGTGCGCGGGCGCGCCGCGCTCCGTCGGGCTCCGGCGGTCGCGATTCCCTGAACGAAGCCGGGCCGCGATCCGGTCGCGGCCTTACGCTCCGGCTTTGACCCCCCGATTCGCCCGCACCCGGTCGACGAACCGCACCATGCGCGTCAGCCCCTCCCGCAGTTCTTCGTCCGAGACGCAGAAGGCGATCCGCACGCGCTGGTTCGCCTTGGGATTCGAGGGATAGGCCGGCGCGCCGCTCGCGTGCGGCATGGCGCTCGGAATCCCGTCGGGGCCCACGTCGGGCTGGATCGCGAACCCGACGCCGGGGGCGACCGCGACGCGCTCTTCACGCAGCAGCGCTTCTGCGAAGGCGTCCCCGCTCATCCCCGTCGACGACACGTCCGCCATGATGTAGAAGGCGCCGTCCGGCTCGTAATCGGCGAGCCCCGCCGGCTTCAGGATCGCGAGCGCGAGGTCGCGCCGGCGCCGATAGGCGTCCCGCATCGCGGCCACGCCCAGGTCCGGCTCGCGCGCGGCCGGGAGCGCGCCCCACTGGGTCGGCATCGCCGCGCTCGCGACCAGCGGCTCCTGGCATTTCCTCAAGAGCGTCGCCGTGTAGAGCGAAGGGGCGATGAGATAGCCGAGACGGAGCCCGGTCATCGCGTAGGATTTCGAGAAGGTGAAGAGCGAGAACACGCGCCGCTCGGCCTCGGGGAGGTCCCGCTCGAAGGAGGCTGTCGAGACGTGCGCTCCGCGGAAGACGAAGTCCTCGTACGCCTCGTCGCTCAGGATCCAGAGATCCCGCTCGCGCGCCATCTCCCAGATGCCGCGGAGGGTCGCTTCGGGAAAGACCGCTCCGGTCGGGTTGCTGGGGCTGTTGATCAGGATGCCGCGCGTGCGCGGCGTGATCAGCCGGCGCAGGGCGGACAGGTCGGGCTGGTAGCCGGCGCCGAGCGGATAGAAGACGGGGCGTCCGCCCAGGAGCAGCGTCTCCTGGATGTAGTTGGGCCAGTAGATCTCGGGCAGCAGGAACTCCTCGCCCACGCCGAAGATCGTCTCCATGGCCGCGTAGAGCCCCTGGGTCGAGCCCGGCGCGATCACGATGTGGTCCGGCGTCGCCGCGATCCCGTTCTTCTGGCGGGCCTTCTCGGCGAGCGCGACCCGGAGCTCATGCACCCCGGCGGTCGGCGCGTAGTGCGTCTTGCCCCCGCGCAGGGCGGCCGCGGTCGCTTCGATCACCCCTTCCGGCGGCGCGAAGTCGGGATCGCCGACGTGCAGGCGGAAAACGGGGCCTCCGCTCGCGCGCTCCATCTCGTCGGCCAGGCGGAACATGGTTCGGATGGGGGAGAAGGGGATCAGGCTGGTGCGCCGCGATGGCTGAGGCATGCGTTCTCCTCGGTTTTGGGTCGGTTTCGCCCCCGCAGCATAGCATCGGCGGGGCGGGCGCGCGCGGCGCCGCGCCCCTGCCGCGGGGTGGTACCTCCGTCCACTTGCGCGTGAGGGGAGGGCCTGCTCCGGGAACCGCCTGGCTTGCCGAGGGTACGGCACGTTTGTTACGCTCGCGGCACACCGATTCCACGGTTCCAGCAGTCCGCACCGCCCTCAGAGGAGGTTAGGGAATGCTCGCGTCGAGAACGGCTGTCGCGGCGATCGCGCTGTCCACGCTGGTGTTCGCCGGAACCTCATCGGCTCAGGGAACGGCCGCTCCGGCCAAGATCGCTCCGGTGGCCGCCAAGGTGGCCCCGGTGTCCGCCAAGCCCGCGGCGCCGGCCAAGGCCGTGATGCCGTCGGTCTCGGCCACGGTGAAGCCGGTCTCCGCGACCCCTGCCGCCGCGGCGGCGGCCAAGCCGGCGAAGTCCGCGGCCCCGGCGGGAGGACCGCGCACCATCGTGGGCGAGGTGATCGATCCGTCGTGCTGGATCATCAACGGCGCGGGCGGAAAGGGTCATGCCGAGTGCGCCGCGGCCTGCGCCAAGGCGGGGCAGACCCTCGCAATCCTCGAGAAGAAGACGAACAAGGTCTACATCCTGGCGGGCGACAAGCCCGGCGAAGATCCGAACAAGGGCGTCGCGGAGTACGTGGGACAGCCGGTCCTCGTGAAGGGGCGGGTCTACGCCCGGGGCGGTGCCATCGGACTCCGGGTCGAATCGATCGAGCCGTACAACGCGAAGCTCGCGGCGGAAACGCCATAAGGCGGAAACCCGGGGCGCGGAAGGAGTCACATCGCATGAATCGCAGCAGGCGCATCATCGTTTCCGTCCTGGCCGCGGCCGCTCTCGGCACCGCGGCGCTGGGCGCTTCCACGCCCGCACCCGCTCCGAAGGGGGCGGCGAAATCGGCTCCGGCCAAGCAGCCCGCCGCCATGACCGGGCACGATCACCACGATATGTCCAAGATGGACGGCGCGCAGGCCAAGGGCGCGCCCGAGAAGGGGAAGTTCACGACCATCGTCGGCGAGGTCATGGACCCGGCGTGCTTCCTCGAGGCCGGATCCAAGTCGATCGGCCCGGGCCATTTCCAGTGCGCCGTCGACTGCTCCCGCTCGGGGCAGACGCTGGCCATCTACGATCGGGCGGCCGACCGGATCTATTTCATCGCCGGCGAGCTTCCGGGCAAGAATCCGAACGATCCCGTCATGCGCTACATCCACCAGAAGGTGGACGTCTCCGGCACGGTCTACCACCGCGCCGACGCGTGGGGGATCGTGATCACCAAGGTCGTGCCGCACGAGGGCGCCGCCGCTCCGGCGTCGGCTCCGGGCGCGGGGAAGTAGCGGCACCGCCCGCGGGAAGTAGCGACCCGCCCGTCCTCGTCGCTCCGAGTCACCCGGAGGGCCTTCAAACCGCGTGAACTCGCTGGTCCTGCCGCTCACGGCGATCGTCGTCTTCGCGTTCGCCTACCGCTATTACGGTGCCTTCATCGCGCACAAGGTCGCGCGCGTGGATCCGTCGCGTCCCACGCCCGCCGTGACCATGGCGGACGGTCGCGATTACGTCCGCACCAACAAGTACGTCCTCTTCGGCCACCACTTCGCGGCGATCTCGGCCTCGGGCCCGCTCATCGGGCCGGTGCTGGCCGCGCAGTTCGGCTACCTCCCGGGCGCCCTCTGGATCCTGATCGGGGCCGCGCTCGGGGGCGCCGTGCACGATTTCATCATCCTCTTCGCCTCGGTGCGCCACCGCGCATCCTCGCTCTCGGAGATCGCGAGGCGGGAGATCGGCCCCGTCGCGCACGGCGCGGCCACCGCGGCCATCCTCTTCATCACGCTCCTCCTGCTCGCGGGTCTCGGCATCGTCGTGGTGAACGCGCTCGCGCACTCGCCCTGGGGCACCTTCACCGTCGCGATGACGGTCCCGGCCGCGCTCCTCTTCGGCCTCTACATGTACCGGATCCGCCCCGGGCGCGTGGTGGAGGGGAGCCTGATCGGCGTGGCGCTGATCCTGGCCGCGGTGCTGCTCGGGCCCTGGCTGGTGGCATCGCCCTACGCGAAGTGGTTCACGCTCTCGCCGCGCGCGCTGGGGGTGGCGCTGCCGGTCTACGGGTTCATCGCCGCGACGCTGCCGGTGTGGCTCCTGCTCTGTCCTCGCGACTATCTCTCGACGTACATGAAAATCGGGACCATCGCGCTGCTCGTGATCGGCGTGGCGATCGTCCATCCCAACCTCCGCATGCCCGCGATCACGCCGTTCGTGAACGGCACCGGACCGGTGCTGCCGGGGATGAAGGTCTTTCCCTTCTGCTTCATCGTGATCGCGTGCGGCGCCATCAGCGGATTTCACGCGCTGATCGGCTCGGGCACGACGCCGCGCATGGTGCCCGACGAAGGGAGCATCCGGTTCATCGGCTACGGCGCGATGCTCACCGAGGGGGTGGTGGCGATCATGGCCCTTGTCGCGGCGACCGCGCTCGTGCCGAACGACTACTTCCTGATCAACGGCGTGCCCAAGGCGGTGGCGGCGCTCGGCATCCATCCGGTGCAGCTGCCCGAGCTGACGCGCCTGGTGGGGGAGGAGACGCTGCAGGGGCGCACCGGCGGCGCGGTGTCGCTCGCGGTCGGCATGGCGAACATCCTGCGCCAGATCCCGGGCATGGGGCACCTGATGGCGTACTGGTACCACTTCGCCATCATGTTCGAGGCGGTGTTCATCCTGACCGCGCTGGACACCGGAACGCGCGTGGCGCGGTACCTCTTCCAGGACGTGCTCGGCCGGGTGTGGGCGCCGCTGGGCTCGACGACGAACGTCGCGGCAGTGGCGGGCGTCGGCGCCCTGGTCTGCGCGGCGTGGGGCTTTCTCACCGTGACGGGGAGCATCGAGACGATCTGGCCCCTCTTCGGCGTGGCGAACCAGCTCCTGGCCGTGATCGCGCTCGCCGTGGGGACGACGTTCCTTCTGCGGCAGCGCCCCTCGCGCTATGCGTGGGTCACGCTCGGCCCCCTGTGCTTCCTGACCGTCAGCACGATGTCGGCGGGAGTCCTGAACACGTTCCGCTATCTCTCACCCGCGTACGTCGCCGACAAAGGGCCGCTCGTCGCCTACCTCGACGGAATCCTGAGCATCGTGCTCCTGCTCCTCGTCGCGACCGTGCTCCTCGACTCCGTGCGGCGCTGGGCGCGGATCCTGGCCCTCAAGCGGTCGGGGCTCGTCGAAGTGCCGCTGGCCGTCGAGCCGGCGCCCACGCCGGCGCCGTCCGGTCTGGCCGCTCCCGAACCGACGCTGTAAGGGCCACCGCTCACCGAGCGGACGGTGGTGGCCGCCCTCGCACGCCGGGCGCCCCGCTCGGCCGCCGACCTCAAAGAAGCGGCCCGAGCCGCCGGAGCGGATCGGGCCGTGGGGATCGCGCGCTGAAGGGCGCGTCAGGGCAGCTGGGAGTCCTTGAAGTTCGCCACCTGTACCGGGACGCTGGCCAGCGCTTCCACCTTGTCCCCGTTGTTCGAGCCGTTGGCCATCACGAATCCATAGACCTTGATGCGTGCCGTCGTGGCGGTCGCCGTCGTCGTCGGCACCGAGGCCTTCGCGCCCAGGTCGCTCAACGCGATCGAGCCGTCCGCCGTCCCGCCCGAGGGAACGCGAAGGGTGAGGCCGCCCGAGTACGGAGGATAGATGCCGTTGTCGTAGGTGACCGAGTAGCCGGTCACGACGATCTCGGAGTACGGGCTGCCCGGAGCGAGCGGCGCCGAGCCGTCGGCCGGGATGTTGCCCAGCGTGATCTTCGCTTCGTCCGCCACGACCGTGCCGGAATCCGAAACCAGGTCGCTGTAGAAGACGTTGCCGTCGTTCACCGAGACCACCGTGAGGAAGGAGCGGGTGGACGTGTCGGTGCAGCCTCCGATCGCGAGCAGCGCGATCCCTGCGAGCGCCGCGAGCGCGAGCAACCTGAGCGTCTTCATATCGGTCTCCTTGGCCTACGCGATCCCCATCGCGCATGAAGCGGGTAGGAACGGCATACGTAACCCCGATGCCGGGAACGCAAAGGGCATGCCACAGGAAGGCTCGAAGGGCAGGGTTGTAAGTGGCCAGATTTCTTGGGGTTGCCAGGGTGGACCAACTTTGTCCGAAGAAAGCGAAACGGGCGCCATGCATAACGCATGGGCGCCCGCCGGACTGCAATGAGCCGTGGATCTATTTCTTCGCCATCACCATGGACGCCGCGTTGGTGAAACGGCGGTTCACCTCGTCCCAGTTGATGTTCCGCATGAACGCCTCGACGTAGGCTTTCCGGTCCGAGCCGTAGTCGATGAAGTAGGAGTGCTCGTACGTGTCGCAGTTGAGCACGGGGATCGTGCCCCAGACGCCGCCCTGGTTCTGAGCGTCGCCGATGAAGTTGTGGAGCCGGCGGTCGGTGGGATCATAGGCGAGAACGACCCAGCCCCGCGCGCACATCGCCGAGGCCTTGAAGTCCTCTTCCCACGCGGCGAACGTTCCGAAGTCTTCCTTGATCTTGTCGACGACCTCGCCCTTGGGCTGCCCGTCGCCGCCCATGATCGAGAAATAGATTTCATGAAGGATCTGGCCGTTGGCGGCGAAGGTCTCCTCGGCCTTCAGGCCACGCATCTCGCTGTAGATCTGGTTGGCCTTGCTGCGGTCGACCTTCTGGAGGGCCTCCTCGATCTCGTTCCGCTTGTTCACGTAGCCGGCGTACAGCTTGTCGTGGTGGATCTCCATCGTCTTCGACCCAATCCCCTTGAGGGCGTCGTTGGCGTAGGGGAGGGGTTGAACGGGATGCTTGGACATGGGGTGTTCTCCTTATGTCCCGCCGCGAAGCGGCGGAATCGATGTCCCACCGCGAGGCGGCGGAAATGGGACGTTGGAAATGAGGCCGCTACTATATCAGATGCGCCGCGGAGTCGCGGGGAACCGGGCGGTAGCCCGCCCGCCCGGAGACAAGCTCAATTCTCCTGCCCCGGAAGCCGCCGCCGAATCGATTCCACCCGGTAGCGCCGCGGCACTTCCTCCAGGGTCAGCTCCACCTCGGCCCCGACCTCTTTCCCCAGCAGATTCCGCGCGAGTGGCGCCCGGTAGGAGAGCACCCCGGGGGCGATGTTTCCGTCCCCCTCGCCCAGGATCCAG
>DASSLZ010000229.1:0-4224 GCA_035689165.1 Candidatus Eiseniibacteriota bacterium
CCCCGAGGGTTGGCTCGGCAAGTGCCACGCGCTCGCCCTGGGCGAGCAGGCCGCCGCGGGGGACTGGATCCTCTTTACCGATGGCGACGTGACGATCGCGCCCGACGCGGCGCGGCGCGGCGTGTCGCTCGCGATTCACGAGCGGGCCGATCACGTGGCGGTTGCGGCCGATCTGGAGGTCGGCGGGCTGGGGGAGGCGACCTTCCTCGCCTACTTCGTCTACGCCTTCAACCTGAGCCAGCGGCCCTGGGACGCGAAGGACCCGCGCTCCGGCGCTCACATTGGAATCGGCGCTTTCAACCTGGTGCGGCGCGAGGCCTACGAGAGAGCCGGAGGGCACCGGCGGCTCCGGATGGAGCTTCTCGACGACATGGGCCTGGGTTGGATCGTGAAGCAAAGCGGCGGGGTTTCGGTGTTCGCGGGCCACGATGGGCTGGTGCGTGCCCGCTGGCAGGAGGGACTGGGCGGGTTGATCGTGGGGGTGGAGAAGAACGCCTTCGCCGCGCTTCGCTACGACGTGCCGGTCACGATTGGAGCCGTGGCGCTGCAGCTCGCGCTCTCCTGGCTGCCCGTCGCGGGGCTCTTCGCGGCTGATCCGCGCACGCTGGCCGCGGCGATCCTGGCCTGGTCGGGCGTCGTTCTCGTCTACGCGACGACGGCCCGCGTCGTGGAGACGCGCACGTGGCACGCGCTCACGATGCCGATCGGCGCCACCCTCTTCGGCTACTCCATCCTGGCGTCCATGGTCCAGGCGCTGCGCCGTGGCGGCATCGTCTGGCGCGGAACGTTCTATTCGTTGAAGGAGCTGCGGGCAGGTCGAGTGCGCTAGCGCGCCTCAGCGCAAAAAAATCCCCCGCGTGCAGGGCACGCGGGGGTTGTTCATCGCGCGCCACGTGGGGGGTCAGGGCAAACAGAATTTGCCGACGCGCGACTCACATATGGCTCGCCGCAACGACGGCGAGGAAGAGAGGGCGACCAGGTGCAGATCGGGGAGTGGTGTCGCGCCCCTGGTAGTTCCAGTGTGTCCTACCAGGGACCGGTCGCCTCCTCTTCGATGTCACACCTTGGCAGAGCGCGTGCCACTACCGAGCTTATCGCCGCCCCTCTCTAAGAGACTTGGTTTCAACAAGAACCGAACCTTCCAAAATCAACGGTCTGCGTTTGTGTCCAAAAGATGCCGGTGGAGGTACAACCTCGTACTGCATCGTACGAGTCCGGCCCTAAATCCGAGCAGTTAGGTGCCTTCCGCAGAGGGCTTCGCGAGCAGAGCGCCCGCCTCCGCGGCCATGGCCTCGAACTCCTCCGGTTTGGGGAAGCGGACCTGCGCGCCGGAGGCGAGCGGAATGCCCCACTCGGCCAGGCCGACGCCCAACGCGCGCGTGAACACTCCCGAGGGGGTCGCCCAGGGAGCCGAGGGCCAGATTTCGGCTCCCTCCGCGACCTCGCGCGAGAGCTCGATCAGCGCGTGGATCGCGGGGTGGTGGATGTTGCCGCGATCCCACGGGAAATTCTCCACGACTTCCGCTCGACCTCCGCCGGAGAGCGCCTCCACGTGGCTCCCGATCGCCTCCGCCTCCATCGCCTCCGCGGTTTCGAACATGAGCCAGGCGCGAGGACGGTCCGGGTGCGGCACTGCGGGGATCACCACGTCTCCGCGCGGGTCGAACAGCGCGGCCCGCAGGCGTTCTTCGGCCGAGCGCCGGCCCCCGCCCGAGCCTCTGGCCCCCCCGTCCCCACCTCCGGCTTCCTCGCCCGTCGCCCCAATCAGAGCGAACGGCTCCGGGCCGGAAGCCAGCTTTCGGAGCAGCTCAAAGTCCAGCGGACGTGGGCCGTAGGCTTCGTCCCGGAGCGCCTGGACGACCGCGTCCCGAGCACGGTAGGGATTGCCGTCGCCGCCTCGAAGCGCGATCACGACGCGCCCTCTCGCGCCGAGGAAGACCCTGCGCCGCCGCAGCGCCGACGTCTCTGGGGGCGTCACCCGGATCCAGTACGCCGCACCGGCCGCCAGACGATCCCGGTGGGCGCGCAGGGCCTCGTCCAGCCCGCGTGAGCCCGCGCTGGCGGAGGGGGCCACGATGAACGCGATTGGCGTCGTGGTCCCGGCGGCGGCCACGGCGGTGCCGAGAGCCAGCCGTTCGGCTCCATCCACGGCCGCGGGTGACACGCCCGCCGGCTCCGCATGCCATGTCTGAAAGAGAATGGTCGCGGGCGGCGCGCCGCCGCGTGGGAGCAGCAGAAAGATCGGGGCAACTCCCGTCGATTCAATGAATTCCAGCCCAAGACGATCGGCCGCGCCTCGCAGGTAGCGTCCCGCTTCCCGCGCCGTCAGCCCGGGGAGCGTCTCCCGGGGCATCGTCAGAAAGGACTGCAATTGAATCAGTTGGGACTTCGCATCCAGGCGCCTTCCGGACGTTTCGCTCGATTCCACCCGGCCCCTCTCTTCCTGTTCGAGGAAACGGCATCATAGCGGGTCCCCATTCCCTTGAAACAATGGGATTTGTACTTGACAGCCCCGAGGCCCGGTCGGAGGATCGAGTGCGGTCGGCGACTTGGCCCCCGCCAGTGCCGTCGGGCTACAACGTGGGGAGGGGAGGAATGCGGGAGATGGAAGTCAACTTTCCCGAATGCCGCAAGTGTTCGACCGGAGTCCTGATCCCACTCTCGGACTACGGACGGGATGGCGCCCCGATCACCTACAAGGCTTGGGTCTGCACCAATCCCACCTGCGGCTTCAACGTCCGCATCGACAATGGTGAGATCAGCCTCGGCCGAACCGTAGGTCCGTCCACCAAGTAAACGCGCTGCTTCCCGGCTTTGCGACGGTCGAGGGCTATGATCCAGGCCATCATCTTCGATCTGGACAACACCCTGACCGACTTCATGAAGATGAAGCGCGCCGCGATCGACGCGGCCGTGGACGGGATGATCGACGCCGGGCTCAAGCTGACCCACGCCGAGATCTCCGAGAAGATCTACAACGTCTACGACCGCGAGGGGATCGAGTACCAGCAGGTCTTCGATCTCTTCCTCAAGGAAGAGTTGGACCGGATCGATTACAAGATCCTCACCAGCGCCATCGTGGCCTACCGGCGCGCCCGCGATTCCTATCTGGTCCTCTACCCGCACGTAAACCTGACGCTGATGGAATTGGCGAGGCGGGGCCTCCGGCTGGCCGTGGTCTCCGACGCGCCGCGCTTCCAGGCCTGGCTGCGCCTGGCCCATCTCCAGCTCCAGCACGTCTTCGAACCGGTGGTCGCGTTCGAGGACACCGGCGAGCGGAAGCCGTCGCCCAAGCCGTTCCAGCGCGCGCTCGAGATCCTCGGCATCGGACCCGACGAGGCGATCATGATCGGGGACTGGCCCGAGCGAGACGTGGTCGGAGCCAAGAAGGCGGGAATCCGCACCGCCTTCGCCCGATACGGGGATACCTTCAATACCCGCGAATCGGGGGCCGACTACGACCTGAACGACATCCACGAGCTGGTGGAGATCGTGGACCGTCTGAACGGAGCCGACTAGCCGCCGCATGGTGAGCGTCGGGGTGGACATCGTGGAAGTGGAGCGGATCCGCCGGGCGATCGGCCGGTGGGGCCCGCTGTTCCTGGAAAAAGTATTCACCCCGGCCGAGATCGCTTACTGCCGCGGAAAGGCGCGCGAAGCCGAATCGTTCGCCGTGCGCTTCGCCGCGAAAGAGGCCTTCGCCAAGGCGCTCAAGGTGGGGAAGGCGTCTGTGTGGCAGGAGGTGGAGGTGGTCCGGAGCGAATCGCCGCGCCCGGCGCTGGCCCTGACCGGCACCGCGCTCGCTCTCGCCGGCTCCCGCCGGGTCGACGTCTCCCTCTCCCATATCCCGACCTACGCCGTGGCCGTCGTTCTGGTGGAGGACTGATGCGCCTTCCGCCGCTGGAATCGCGCGCCGTCACGGCCGAGCAGATGGCGGCCCTGGACCGGGCCACGATCCAGGGGCGCGGGATCCCCTCGCTCGCGCTGATGGAGCGCGCAGGACGCGAGGCGGCGAAGCGGATCGCGGCATGGTGGCGGAGCGAGGGCGGAACGCTCTATGGGACCGCTTCGCGCGCCGCCGGCGGGACGCAGGTCGCAGGCGCCCCGGCGCGCGGCAAGGCAGGGGCGCGGAAGCCCGCGGCGCGGCGGGCGCCGGCGGGCGGCAACGCCCTGATCCTCTGCGGGCGCGGCAACAATGGCGGCGACGGCTTCGTGGCGGCCCGG
>DASSLZ010000230.1:0-16514 GCA_035689165.1 Candidatus Eiseniibacteriota bacterium
GCCCTGAATGACCTGGCCCGCGCTCGAAGGCGTGACCGGGTCGGTGCCCACCGGGGCCGTGCCGTCCGCCCAGATGACCGTAGCCGAGCCCGCGTTGTCGTTCTGAACGCTGATGTTGTCCCACACCTGGCCCTGACCGAAAGGCCACAGACCGTCCTCGTTGGAGAAGAGGCAGTCCGCCGTGAACAGGACGTACACCGCGCGATCAGCCTTCGCCATGGTGACCGAAACCGGAACCACCTGCGGCGAACCCGAGCCGGAGCCCGTGACCGCCACGCCGCCGGCCACGCCGTTGATCGACGTCGCGCCCGGGGTACTGTTCAGGATCGACCCCGTCCACGTGCAGAGCAGACGCGAGAAGCCGTCGGATCCGTTCGCGAGGAGGTTGTCCAGCTTCGGACGGGAGTTGCCGATGGGGTCGGTGTCGTTGTTGCCGCCACCGATCAGGTACACGTAGTCGTAGTTCTGCTCCGACGACTGGTACTGCGTGAACGTCATCGTGTACTGCGAGGTGGCACCGGAGTGATCGCCGGTGTCGATGTACAGAAGCTGGAACGTGAGGTTCGGATAGCCGACCTTGACGACCCAGTTCGGATCGTACTTGCCCGCCCACAGCGCCGCCGTACCGGTGATGTTGTTCGTCGGCCGCTGGGTCGAGGGAACCGCCGTGGTCACCTTGTGCCACAGGATTTCCTTGAGGGACAGGTCGACTGCAGTGTAGCCGCCCTGCGTTCCGTTCGTGTAGCTGTCGAGGCTGTCGGCCTGGATCGCCGTCTTCGGCGCCCACGTTCCGCCGGCCCGGTCCTGGCAGGCGCCCGGGTAGAGGAACCACGTGGTGGTCGCCGACGCCTGCTTCACGATCGTTCCGCTGAGCGTCGCCGTGTAGTTCCCACTCTTGGCCAATGCTCCAATGGCTCCGGCGCGCCCATCAAGGGGCACCCACTGCTGAGCCTTGGGCGGGTCACTCGCAACCCCTGCAAGTGCAGGCAATGCCCACACCACAAGAGCCGCAAGCCCCAGCATGGCAATTAGGGTTTTCCGCATTTTGACATCCTCCTTAGCGTTTCCTGACTCGGAGTCCTAGTTCGGGAGGACTAACTCTGGAACCGATTTGACACGGGTTGGTACATCCGGTTGAGCTTGGAGCGCTGCAAGGGGGATCCGCCCGCTCGCTGGGACAGTGCTCGAGCATTTTGGGCGACCCCGTTCGCGGCTTCGACCGACCTCCTTTCTCTCGTTTTTTTGGTGGTAAGTAGTTGCAGAATATTTCGATAGTAGTGTAGTTGCCGCTTGGCCCTCTCACCCCCTTCGAGCTGCCTGCCTATCGCTGTATCTTCTTATTTTTCAGTCCATTAAAACGCAATGAGCCGCACCCGTAGCCCACGCGTTGTCGCGCATCTGATGTAAAATCAATCGGTTCTAGCGGTTGCGGCTGTTAGGAGACAAGTTATTTTGCCTCCTTTACCGACCCAGTATAGGTCAAAAACCCGCCAAAGTCAAACGGATTTTTGACCTGGAGCGGATGGGAGCGCCGAGAAATCGGCGATTCGGAGGAAGGTTTGCCGCACGGCGTCCAGCAGCCCGAGTCGGCGTCTGCGGATTGTAGCATCATCCACCATCACCATGACACCTTCGAAGAAGGCATCGATGGCGGGCCGGAGTCCCAGAAGGTGCTTCAGGGCGGCTCCGTAGTCGGGACTCTCTCCCTGGAGGTAGGTCTCGATGGCCTGCCGCGCCATCTTCGTCTCCAAGTGTAAATCTGCCTCGACCTTATCGCCGAAGTTCTCGGCCCGCTCGGCCATCGGGCGGTCTTGCGCGGGCACGTCTTCGGGGTTGGCCGTACGCACCAGGTTGGCGGCGCGGCGGTAGCCGATCAGGAGCCCCTCGAAGTCGGGGCTCTGCCGGACCGCGTCCACGGCTTTGGCCCGGGCCAGCACATCGAGGGGATCGCCCGGGCGGACGGCGAGCGCGGCCACGGCCGTATCGTGCGTAATTCCAGCCTCTTCGAGCGCAGACTCCACCCGCAAGGCCCAGAATGCGCGAAAATCCGCCGTCCTTTCGGTGCCCAGTCCCGCGCTCGCGAAGAGGGCGTCCGTCCGGGATGCGGCGGCCAGCACGTCGAGGCGGAGTTTCTTTTCCAGGAGGATCCTGACGATCGCGTTCCCTGCCCGCCGGAGGCCGTAGGGGTCCTGGGAGCCGGTGACCTCGAGCCCCGCCCGGAAGCCCCCGACCACCGCCTCCAGGCGGTCGGCCAGGCTGACCAGCATCCCGGCGGTCGTCGAGGGGAGCGGGTCGGACGGGCCCTGGGGCAGGTAGTGCTCCCGGATCGCTTCGACCACCTCCCGGGGCTCGCCGGAGGCCGCGGCGTACTCCGCCCCGATGATCCCCTGCAAGGTCGCGAACTCCTTCCCGGACCGGACCATCTCCGAGGCCAGATCGGCCTTGGAGAGGAAGGCCGCGCGCGAGGCGGTCCCCCGGGCGGACGGCGCGAGCGCCCGCGCCAGGTCTTCCGCCGTCTGGACGATGCGGAGCGTCCGGTCGTGGACCGTGCCCAGCTTCTCGTGCCACACGATCCCCTTCAGGGCGGCCACCTTGGCGTCGAGGCTATCCTTCATATCGTTGCGCCAGTAAAACCGGGCGTCCTCGAGACGCGCCCGGAGCACCGCCTGGGTTCCGCGGCGGATCTCGTCGTGCCCTTCGCCGCGCCCGCTCCGGATCATCACGAAGTTCGGAAGGAGCGCGCCGTCCTTCCCTTCGATCGCGAAGTAGCGCTGGTGGGCGCGCATCGCGGTCACCACGACCGGGCGCGGAAGCTCGAGGTAGACCGGGTCGAAGGAGCCCACGACCGGCTCGGGCCACTCGACGAGCTGGACGACCTCCTCGAGAAGCTCCGGGTCGGGAACGGGCGCCCCGCCGATGCTGCCGCTGGAGCGGATCAGCCCCTCGGCGATGGCGGCACGGCGCTCGTCCGGCACGACCATGACCACCCGCTCGCGCAGCGTCCCGACGTAGTCGGCCGGACGCGGCAGGTCGGCCCAGCCGGACGCGTGAATCCGGTGGCCCTGCGTGCGGCGGCCAGCGCGAATTCCGAAGGCCTCGACCGGAAGCACGTCGCCGCCCAGGAGCGCCACCAGCCATCGCACCGGACGGGCGAAGCGGTCGGAGCCGCTCCAGTGCATCGTCTTCGGGAAATGGAGGCCGTGGATCCAGCCGCTCATGAGCTCGGGAAGGACCTCCACCGACGCGCGACCCGGCTCGGGCACGCTGGCGTACAGGACCTCTCCCTTGGGGCCGGGACGCCGCTCGAGCGACTCGACCGGCTTTCCCACCCGTTTGGCGAATCCCTGCGCGGCGGGCGTCGGCTTCCCGTTCGCGTCGAAGGCCACGGCGGCCGGCGGGCCGAAGACCTCCAGGGTGCGGTCCTCCTGCCGGGGGGCCACCTCTTCGACGACCAGCGCGAGGCGGCGCGGCGTCCCGTAGGTGCGGGCATCGGCGTGGCCGAGCCGCGCCTCGCGAAGCCCCGCGACCGCCAGCGCGCGAAGCTCTTCGAGGGCAGGGCCGACGAACGACGCGGGCAGCTCCTCGCAGCCGATCTCCAGGAGGAGCGGTTCCTTACGCGGCTCAGCCACGGGCCGCCTTAGCGAGGGGCTTCTTCTTCGGCCCGGCAGGCGCGCCCTGGGGCGCATCGGACGCCGCGACGCCCTGGCCGCGCAGGAGCGGATACCCCAGCTCCTCGCGCTGCTTCAGATAGGCGCCGGCCGCCGCGCGCGCCATCTTGCGCACGCGCGCGATCGTTCCGACGCGCTCGGTCACGCTGATCGCGCCGCGAGCCTCGAGCAGGTTGAACGCATGGGAGCACTTCACGACGTAGTCGTAGCCCGGCAGCACCAGCCCCTCGTTCAAGAGCCGCATCGCTTCCCGCTCGAACTTCTCGAACAGCTCGAAGAGGAGCGCGGGGTCGGACTTCTCGAAGTTGAACCGGCACCACTCGATCTCCCCCTGGAGGAAGAGATCGTTCCAGGTGTGCTCGCGCGACCACTGGAGGTCCATGATCCGTTCGACCCCCTGGAGGTAGCAGGCGATCCGCTCGATGCCGTAGGTGATCTCGGCCGTGACCGGCTCGAGGTCGTAACCGCCCGACTGCTGGAAATAGGTAAACTGGGTGATCTCCTGCCCGTCCAGCCAGACCTCCCAGCCCAGACCCCACGCGCCCAGCGTGGGCGATTCCCAGTCGTCCTCGACGAAGCGCACGTCGTGCTTCGCGAGGTCGATGCCGATGTGGCGCAGGCTCTGGAGATAGACGTCGAGCACGTCGGCCGGCGCCGGCTTCAGCGCCACCTGGTACTGGTAGAAGTTCTGGAGCCGGTTGGGATTCTCGCCGTAGCGGCCGTCCTTGGGGCGGCGCGAGGGCTCGACGTAGGCCGCCCTCCACGGCTCGGGGCCGAGCACGCGGAAAAAGGTCGCGGGATTGAACGTGCCCGCGCCCACCTCGCCCGCGTACGGCTGGACGAGGGTGCACCCCTGGTCCGACCAGAATTGCTCCAGCCGGAGCAGGATCTCCTGGAACGTCTGCGGCTTCTTCCCTTCGGTCACCGGGCCCCCTCCGCGTAGCGCGCCATCGCCTCGCCGACGCGCTGCGCGCGCAGCCCCTCGAAGCGCTCGAGATGCGAGGTGAGGAACCGCTCGATCGCGCGGGCGATCTCCACGGTCGGATAGCGCTCCATGGCCCAGCCCGCCATCGACTCCAGCGGATGTTCGGCCAGGGCGACCAGGGTCCGCCGGGCCTTCTCGGACAGGCGGAACGCGCCGCCGTCGTTCCCACACGGCTCGCCGCAGAGAAGGCCACCCTTCTGCGGATGGAACAGGCCCCCCTGCGCGAGCGGGGCGCGGCACTCCAGGCAGGAGGAGAGCTCCGGCGCGTATCCGAGACGGCGGCAGGCCTGGACCTCGAACGCGCGGAGGATCGCCTCCAGCGCGGGCGGCGGCGCCGTGCTCATCGCGCCGAGCGTCTCGACAGCCAGGTCGATCAGCTCGGGGTCCCCCGCCTCGCCGTAGGCCGCGCGCTCCAGGAACTCGAGCACCGACCCCGCGCGGGCGAAGCGTTCGGGGTCCTCCCAGAGCGAGGGCCAATAGGCGACGATGTCGGCCTTGGAGAGGAGCTGGAGGTCGCGCGTGAGCTTGCGATAGACGACCGCGGCGATCGATACCCCCGGCTCCAGCGAGGCGCCGAAGCGGCTCTTGGGCCCGCGAGCCCCCTTGGCGACGCAGCGGAGCAGCCCGAAATCGCGCGTGAACAGGGTCACGATCAGGCTGGTCTCCCCCAGGCGGTGGGAGCGCAGGACGAGCGCGTCGGTCTGGACGATGGCCACCCTAGCGCCCTTTCTCCACCGTGGTGCGGGCGTCCGGCTCCGCACGAGGAATCTCGACGCCGGGAATCGCGTCCAGCGGCACGACCGCCCCCGCCGAGACCACGATCTTGATCGCCTGGTCCACCCGCATCGTCGTCGGAATGACCATCTCCTCCGGGTAATAGAGGAGAGGCCCCGTCGTGGGATTGGGCGGCGTGGGGAGGAAGATGCCCCGAAGCGGCTTCCCCGCCGCGTCCGACAGGGACGCCGGCGCGTTGGACGTGGCCAGCCCGATGGAGTACACGCCGGGGATCGGGAAGGGCACGAGCACGACCTGGTTGAAGGCGATCTTGCGGTCGCCCAGGACGGCGGTGCCGATGTCCTTGACCGTCGAGTAGAGGCCGCGCAGGAGGGGAATCCGGAGAAGCCCCGTGTCGACCAGCTTCCCGAGCCGCCGCCCCACGAAGTTCTCCGCCAGGGCGCCCGCGAACATGATGATCACGATGACCGTGAGGAAGCCCAGTCCCGGCACGCCGCCCGGCCGGATGTAGCCGCCGCGCAGCGTCGTTCCGAGCAGGTGGTCCACCCAGGTGAACAGGCGCCATACGACGTAGCCCGTGATCGCGACCGGCGCGAGCACGAGGAGGCCCGTGAGGAAATGCGTGCGCAAGCGGGAGATCATTGGCCGGCCATCATATCACGGGGGCTCAAACGCGAGCAGCGACTCCAAACGCGGCCGCCTACTTCAAAGCGATGCGATCAACGTCGACACGCTCCGCATCACCCGCCGTTCTTCCGCCCACATCCGTTTCCGGTCCCCCGTACGGTGATGGTCGTACCCAAGAAGGTGAAGGACCCCATGGACCATAAGGTGGGCGACTTCGCGCGCGAACGTGCGGCGCGCACCCCTGGCTTGCGCTCGCGCGGTATCGAGCGAGATGTAGATCTCGCCAAGAAAGACGGGGGTTTCCGGATCGCGCAGCGCCTCGGGATCGGCCAGCGGGAAGGACAGCACGTCGGTGGGCTTGTCCACCTCGCGGAAGTCGCGGTTCAGCGCGCGGACGGCCTCGTCGCCGGTCAGCACGATCGAGACGGACGCGCGGGGACGCCCCAAGAGCCGGAGCGTCTCCTTCGCGATCGCCCTAAGAGTGGTCGATCTTAAGCCGGGACTTCTCTCCGTGCACGACACCGAAGTCGGCGGGACGGCGGCGTTCTTCGTTCGCCGGGCTGCCCGGGTAGTGGACGCGCGCGTGGAAGAGCGCGGTGAGGATGGGGATGAAGCTCTCGCGGATGTTCGCGAGATCTTCGAACGTGATCGGGCTTTCATCGAGCTGGCCGTCCTTGACCCTCGCGTCGAGGATCCGGGTCACGACGCCGCGGATCCGGCTGGGCGTGGGCTCGGTGAGCGAACGCGCCGCCGCCTCGACGGAGTCGGCGAGCATGAGCACCGCGGTCTCCTTGGACCGGGGCTTGGGGCCGGGATAGCGGAAGTCGCGCTCCTCGATCTCGCGCTCGGCGTTGGGCGCCTTGGGCGCGTTCAGCGCCTTCTGATAGAAGAAGCTCATCAACGTCGTGCCGTGGTGCTCCAGGATGCCGTCCACGATCGCCCGCGGGAGTTTCTCCTTGCGCGCGATCTCGGCGCCTTCGCGCACGTGCGACTCGATGATGAGGCACGACATGGTCGGCGAGAGCTTCTCGTGGCGGTTTCGCGCGCTCGACTGGTTCTCGACGTAGTACTCCGCCTTGTCGATCTTGCCGATGTCGTGATAGTAGGCGCTCACGCGCGCGAGCAAGGGATTGCCGCCGATCGCCGCCGCGCCCGCCTCAGCCAGGCTTCCCACCACCAGGCTGTGATGGTACGTGCCGGGCGCTTCCAGCATGAGCCGGCGCAGGATCGGCCGGTTCAGGTCGGCCAGCTCGAGCAGCGTGATGTCCGTGGTCGCCGAGAAGAGGCTTTCGAGGAGCGGCAGGAGGATGGTCACGACGAGCACCGAGCCGAACCCCGAGACCACGCCCCAGAGCGACCGGCGCAGCAGGACGTCCCAGCGCGCGCCGTCCACCAGCCCCATGGCGCCGATCGCGACCATGTAGGCCACGGCAACGACGAGCATCGGCCGGTAGAAGTCGCGCCGCCGGCGCACGCCGGTGGCCGATCCGATCGCCGCGATGCCCGCGAGCGCGCTCCCCGTCAGGAACGGGAGTCCCAGGCCGAACACGACGCCGGTGAAGAGCGACGCGGTGAAGGTCGCGGCGAACGCGAGCGCGTTGCCCCAGAGGAGCGCCGCCGTGAGCGAGAGGATGGTGATCGGGATCAGCATCTCGTAGCCGCGGAGCTGGTTCACCACGACCCACCCCACGCTCATCACCAGCGCGGTCAGGATCGCCAGCAGGAAGAGGTGGGGCGTCTCGCGGTAGACCGCCGGGTGGTGCAGCTTCACGTAGCCCAGGAAGCCGATCACCAGGAACGCGAGCAGCACCACGCGGCCCATCACCGTGGCGACGCCCTCGCGCCAGTTGTTCTCCGCGTGCATACGGCTTCGCCAGGCGCGCAGCGATTCCAGCTTCCGGATATCGTCGGCGGTGGCGAGCTCGTGACTGCCGATGATCTTCTCGTCCTTGCGCACGAGCCCGTCGTACGGGTTCACCGCGTCGCGCGCTTCGGCCCGGAGACGCTCGGTCGTGGAGGCTTCGTAGCGGAGATTGGGCCGCACCGCGACGTCCAGCAATTCTTGAAGCGCTTGCGTCGCCTCGGGGCGACTGGGGAACGCCCGCTGCCCTTCCTCCCAGGCGCGGTCGCGCAGCGTCGTCGGATCGGCCAGGGAAGACCAGGGCTTCTCGAAGCGCATGCCGTCGCGCTCGAGCGCGATGCCGTTGGCGTCGGTCGCGGCCTTCGCGCTTTCCAGATCGGGCAGGATGCCGTTTCCGTAGACGGTCTCGGCGATGCCGCGCGCGAGCACCAGGATCCGCTTGCCGTCCGGCCCCGAGAGCGCGCGGGCGCCCTCGGCCGAGAGGCCCAGGGACTGGAACCGCCAGCCGCTTCCGCTCCGCTCGCCCGCCCCGCCCTGGGCCGCGCGCAGCGAATCGAGGAGGTCGGTCGTCCCCCGCGCGGCGGCGGGATCCACGGAATAGACCGGGGCCACGCCCCGCGCCGCGAGCGTCTGCTCGTGGCGGAGCACGGCGCGGTCCTTGAGGAGATAGAACTGGAACGGCGCGATCAGGTCCCGCTTGGCGGGAAAGCCCTCGCGCAGCGTCATGACCTCGAAGGCCGGGTCCCGCGGCACCAGGAAGCAGGCGAACGCGAGGAAGCCCGCGAAGAGCGCGGCGCGCCGGATCTTGGGCCCGAAGCGCTTCGCCCAGCGCGAGGAGGGCGAGCGCCGCTCCTTGCGTTTCGGCTCGAGGATCTGTAATCGGTCTGGCATAGCTTGCGCCCGGAACGGCGGCGCGATCAGCCTCCTTCAGCGCCGCGCTTCTGCTCGCGGCCGTTCTCTTCGTGCTCCTCGAAGGCGCGGATGATCTCGCGCACCAGATGGTGGCGCACCACGTCGCGCTCGTTCAGGTAGACGAACGAGAGGTCGTGCACGCCCTTCAGGATGTTCTGCACTTCGACAAGCCCCGAGACCATGCTCGCGCCCAGGTCGATCTGCGTCACGTCGCCGGTGATGACCGCCTTGGAGCCGTAGCCCAGGCGCGTCAGGAACATCTTCATCTGGCCGAGCGTCGTGTTCTGGGCTTCGTCCAGGATGACGAAGGCGCTGTTCAGCGTGCGGCCCCGCATGTAGGCGAGCGGCGCGACCTCGATCACCCCCAGGTCCAGGAACCGGCGGATCTTCTCGTAGGAGAGGAGATCGTTCAAGGCGTCGTACAGCGGCCGGAGATAGGGGTCCACCTTCTCCTTCATGTCGCCGGGAAGGAACCCCAGGCTCTCCCCCGCTTCGACCGCCGGACGCACGAGCACGATCCGCTCGACCTGCCGCGACTTGAGCGCGCTCACCGCCGCCGCGACCGCCAGGTAGGTCTTGCCGGTCCCCGCCGGGCCGATCGCGAACACGATGTCGTGCCGCTGGAGGGCGGCGACGTAGCGCGCCTGCCCCAGCGTCTTCACGCGCACGGTGCGCTTGTCGAAGGAGAAGAGCACGGGCCGCTCGTACAGGGTGCGCGACTCCTCGCGGTCTCCGGCGTCGGTCAGTCCGATGAAGTTGTGGACGTCGTGCTCTTCGAGCACGGCGCCGCGCCGCACGAGATCGGAGAGCGTGGTCAGGATCGCGCTCACCTCGTCCACCGCGGCCGGGTCCCCCTTCACCGCGAGCTTGCCCTCGCGATAGGTCACGTGCACCGGATAGCTCCGCTCCACCAGCCGGAGGTTTGCGTCGTTGCGTCCAAAAAGGGAAAGCGGGTCGACGCCTTCGATATCCACGGAGCGCGTCGTTTCGTCCTTGGCGGGATTCGTCATCGAGGAATGCTCAGCTCCTGTCCGGGAAAGATGCGATCGGGGTCGCTCAGGGCGCCCCGGTTCGATTCGTAGATGCGGCGCCATTCGGCGCCGTTGCCGTAGATCTCTTCGCGGCTGCTGATGCGCCAGAGGGAATCGCCTGGGCGCACGCTCCAGCGGCTGGTTCCCTCCCGGGGAGCCGCCCCCGGCCGCGCATCCGCCCCGCCGCGCGAGGCGAGCAGCGTCCGGATATTCTGCTCGCGCCGCCCGGCCTCCGCCAGAAGCGAATCCACCTCGCCGCCGAGCGCGGCGCGGCGCGCCTTGGCCTCCGCCAGCGACGCTTCCGACTCGCGGATCTCGTCCTGGTACAGCGAGTCCTGCATGGCGAGCTCGTTGCAGTAGTCGTCGCGCTGCTCGCGGCTCAGTCTGGAGAATTCCTTGTCCGAGTAGTAGTCGCCCAGCGAGGCGTCCGCGACGCGAAGCACCGGTTTGCCGCAACCGGCCGCACCACCGGCGAGAAGGCCCGCCACCACCCAGGGGAGCGCGCGCTTCATCGACGGGTCTTCCGGGAACGGGGCGCGGGCCGCGAGGCGGCGCGGGTCAGCGAATCTTCGAGGGCCTTCGCTGCTTGGATGCGGGCAGCCGCCTCTTCGCGTCGGGCTTCCAGCGCGGAGGCCTCCTCCGAGGCCTGGCCGACATCCCGTTGCAGCGCTTCGGATTGCTGCCGATGGGCGTCCAGGATCGAGGCCGGCGTCGGGCAGGGGGCGTTGGCGTGGCCGCATCCCGCGACGAAAGCCCCGGCCAGGACCGTCAGGAGGCCGGCCAAGGCCCACGGGCGGGCGGACGAAGGCCGGGCGGGCGGCCAATCGCTGCCGGCCAAGGGGGCTCCGGAAGCGAGGGCCGCCGCGTGCGGCAGGCTGTCGCTCCGGACCGGTTTCGCTGAAAGTAACCGCTTGCGTATCAATAAAATAAGTTGGTCGCGAGCCCTGGAAGGGGGCGCGCGCTGCCTCCAGTCACGGTAGGGACGCGCGGGCGGCAAGTCAAGGGGGCCGCCCGCCCGAGGGGGTCAATGCAGGAGGGGTGCCATACGGGGGCGCGGCCAAGGAGGCGGGGGGGCGCCCCGGCTTAGGCCCCCTCAGTCCAGGACGGGCCGGATCTTCAGCTCGCGCAGGTCCGCCGGATCCACCGGGGCCGGGGCGCCGTCCATGAGCGACGTGGCGCTCGCCGTCTTGGGAAAGGCGATCGCGTCGCGGATCGAGTCGCCGCCGTGGAACAGGACCACCAGCCGGTCCAGCCCGAGCGCGATCCCCCCGTGCGGCGGGGCGCCGTACTCGAAGGAATCGAGCAGGAAGCCGAACTTGGCGGCCAGCTCCTCGGGCTGCATCCCGATCACCCGCATGACGCGCTCCTGGATGTCCTTTCGATGGATTCGGATGCTCCCCGAAGCCAGCTCGTTCCCGTTCGCGGCCAGGTCGTAGAGCTGGCCGTGCACGCGGCCGGGATCGGAGTCGAGGTGCGCCAGGTGCTCGTCGAGCGGCATCGTGAAGATGTGGTGCGCGGGCGCCCACCCCTGGTGCGCCTCGTCCCATTCGAAGAGCGGGAACTGGTGCACCCATACGAAGCGGAAGTCGTTGGGGTCGAGGGTGAACTTCTGGTTTCCGATCTGCGTGCGCAAAAACCCGAGCGCGCGCTGCGCCACGGCGCGGACGCCGCCGACCAGGAGGAGAAGCGATCCGTCCGCCGCGTCCGCGGCGTGGATCAGCGCCGTCGCCAGATCGCCCGGAAAGTGCTTCCCCACGCCGCCGTCCAAGGCGCCGCCCTTGACGCGCGTCCAGGCGAGGCCGGCCACGCCCATCTGCTTTGCCGCCGCCTCCCAGCCGTCGATCTCCTTCCGCGACGCGCCCGACTGTCCCGGCACGGCCAGCGCCGCCGTCATGCACCGCGGCGCGGCGGCGGCGGTCGCGCGGAAGACCTCGAACGCGCTCGCGCCCGCGGCGGCGGTGACGTCCTTGATCTCGAAGGGAATCCGGAGATCGGGCTTGTCGGTGCCGTAGCGCTCCATGGCCTCGCGATAGGTGATCCGCGGAAACGGAACCGGGAGCGGGCGGGCCAGGTCGCGCCGGAAGACGCTCTCGAGCATCCCTTCCACCACCGCGAAGACGTCGTCCTCGGTCGGGAAGGACATCTCGAGGTCGATCTGCGTGAACTCGGGCTGGCGGTCGGCGCGCAGGTCTTCGTCGCGGAGGCAGCGCGCGATCTGGAAGTAGCGGTCGAAGCCCGCGACCATGAGGATCTGCTTGTAGAGCTGCGGCGACTGCGGAAGCGCGTAGAACTTCCCGGGATGGAGCCGCGCGGGCACGACGTAGTCGCGCGCGCCTTCCGGGGTCGGCTTCACGAGGAGCGGCGTCTCGATCTCCAGGAAGTTCTGATCCGAGAGGTACTCGCGCACGCTCCGGGTCAGCCGGTGACGGAAGACGATCGAGTCGCGGAGCGCCGCGCGGCGCAGGTCGAGGTAGCGGTACTTGAGCCGCAGGTCCTCGGACGCCGTGGTGACCGCGTCGTCGATCGGAAACGGAGGCGTCTTGCTGGTGTTCAGGACCGCCAGCGTGTCGGCCTCGAGCTCGATGCCGCCGGTGGAAAGATCGGCGTTCTCGCTCCCCTTCGGGCGCTTCAGCACCGTGCCCTCGACCAGCACCACCCATTCGCTTCCGATCTCGCGCGCGCGGAGCATCGTGGCCTCGTTCAGCGCCTGCGGGCGGAACACCACCTGCGTGATCCCGTAGCGGTCGCGCAGGTCCAGGAAGAGCACGCCGCCGTGGTCGCGCACGCGGTGCGCCCATCCCATCAGGAGCGCGCGCTTGCCGGCGTCCTCGGGGCGGAGGTCGCCGCACGTGTGGGTGCGCCGGCGGCCGGCGAGCGGTTCGATCATGGCCGGGGAGCGTGCGTCTCGAGGAAGGTCCGGAGCGCCGCCGCGTCCTTCTGCTTGGGCTCGTCGGATCCCTGCTTCATGTTCCGCAGCGAATATCCGTCGCCGTCGGCCGGCACGAAGACGGCGTAGCGGGCGCCGAGCTTGGAGGCCCACTTCATCTGCGCGCCCGCGCTCTTGCCGGTGACGTCCGTCACGACCGTGAGCCCGCCTTCCCGAAAGCCCGCATCGCCCTGCGGCGTGGCCGGAGCGCCCGGCGCGGGAACGCCCCGCAAGGTGCGCGCGAGGGCCAGGGCCTCGAGCGCCGCGCCGGGATCGCGCGAGACGATCACGACCTCCGGTTCGCCGGCGTTCCCGGCCGCGGCGCCGGAGGCGATGAGCAGCCGCTCGAGACCGATCGAGAAGCCGAGCGCCGGAACCGAGGGGCCGCCGAACTCCTCGACGAGGAGGTCGTAGCGTCCGCCGCCGCCCACGGCGCTCTGCGCGCCGAGCGACCCCGAGTGCACCTCGAAGACGGTCCGCGTATAGTAGTCCAGTCCGCGCACCAGCCGGGGCGCGATCTCGAAGGGAATGGAGAGCGCGCGGAGCGCGGCCTGCACCCCCTCGAAGTGCTCGCGGCAGGGATCGCACAGGAAATCGAGCATGCGCGGCGCGCCCGCCAGCACCGGCTGGCACGAGGGCACCTTGCAGTCGAGGATCCGGAGCGGGTTCGTCCGGAGGCGCTCCTTGCAGTCGCCGCACAGCTCGTCCGCGCGCCCCGCGAAGTACTCCCGGATCTTCTCCCGGTAGATGGGGCGGCAGACGGAATCGCCGAGCGAGTTCAGGAGCACGCTCGGGTCCTCGAGCCCGACGCCGCGCATGACCGCGACGAAGAGGTCGATCATCTCGCCGTCCGCCGCCGGGTTGCCCGGGCCCAGGAGCTCGGCGCCGACCTGCGCGAACTGGCGGAAGCGCCCGGCCTGCGGGCGCTCGTAGCGGAACATCGCCCCGATGTAGTAGAGCCGCGCCATCGGCTGGCCGTGCCCCATCGAGTGCTCGAGATAGGCGCGCACGAGTGGCGCGGTCCCCTCGGGGCGCAGCGTGAGGGAGCGGCCCCCTTTGTCCTCGAAGGTGTAGAGCTCCTTCCGTACGATGTCGGTCGACTCCCCGACGCTCCGGACGAAGAGGTCGGTGGACTCGAACATCGGCGTCCGCACCTCGCGATAGCCGTAGCGCTCGAGGATGTCCCGAAGGCGCGCCTCGAGCCAGTTCCAGCGCTCGGACTCGCCGGGGAGGATGTCGTGCGTCCCTTTGGGTGCCTGAAAGCTCACGGCGTCGTCTTCTCCACCTTCTTGTTGGATGCGGGCCGGATGATCGGCCGCGTGTGAATGAGCTGGGTGACGAGCACCGAGATGGCGACGGCGCCGACGTCGGTGATCCAGTCGCGGACGTCCGAGCTGCGGCCCGGCACGCCCCGCTGGTACAGCTCGTCCAGCGCTCCGACCATGGCGCCCAGGGCCATCGTGCCGAGCGCGGCCGCCAGGCGACGCTTCGTCGGGCCCAGGGTGAAGCGGATGGCACGCCCGGCCAGGAGGCCGAACAGCGAATATTCCAACAAGTGCTCCAGCTTGTCCACGCCCGGGAAGAAGTTCGGCACCGACGAGCCGTGAATGGACGAGAGGGAAAAGATCATCGCCACGTAGGCGATGACGGGGAGCCAGTAGCGGGCGAAACCTCCGGTCAAACCGGTACCGTCTCGAGCGCCTGGTCCAGGTCGGCGATGAGGTCTTCGACGCCTTCGATCCCCACGGAGAGCCGCACCAGCCCGTCGGAGATGCCGAACGCGGCCCGCTCCTCGGGCGTGTAGGTCGAGTGGGTCATCGAGGCGGGGTGCTCGATCAGCGTGTCGCAGTCCCCCAGGCTCACGGCCAGCGTGATCAGGCGGACGGAGTCCATCAGCCTGACGCCGGCGTCATGGCCGCCGCGCAGCTCGAAGGCGATCATCCCGCCGAAGCCGGACATCTGGCTGGCGGCGATGGCGCGCTGGGGATGCGTGTGCAGCCCCGGATACCACACGCGCTCCACCTGGGGGTGGAAGTCGAGGAATTGGGCGATCTGGAGCGCGTTGGCCGAGTGGCGCTCCATCCGCACGGGAAGCGTCTTCAGCCCGCGCAGGAGCAGCCAGGCGTTGAACGGGCTGATCACGCCGCCCAGGTCGCGCAGGATCTCGTTCCGGCAGCGGTCCACGAACGCCTTCGTGCCGACGATCACGCCGGCCACGGTATCGCCGTGCCCTCCGATGTACTTGGTCGCGCTGTGGATCACGACGTCGGCGCCCAGCGTGAGGGGGCGCTGGTAATAGGGGGTGGCGAAGGTGTTGTCCACCACGAGCGGGACGCCGTGCCGCTTGGCCTCGGCCGCCGCCCGCCGGAGATCGATGATGTTCAGGTTCGGATTGGCGGGGGTCTCGACGAAGAAGAGCTTCGTCTTCGCGTCCACGGCCTTGGCGATCGCGCAGGGGTCGTTGCCGTCCACCCAGCGGGTCTGGACGCCGTAGCGCGGCAGGAGGTCGTGGAAGAGCTTGTGCGTCCCGCCGTAGAGCGTGCCGGAGGCGATGAGGTTGTCGCCCGCCTCGACCAGCGCGAAGACGGCGGTGGTGGTGGCCGCCATGCCGCTCGAGGTGGCGAGCGCGCATTCGCCGCCTTCCAGCGAGGCCATCTCGCACTCGAACGCGGCCTGCGTCGGGTTGCCGAGGCGGGTGTAGAAGTAGCCCTGGCGCTCGCCGGCGAAGATGGCCGCGCCCTCGGCCGCGTTGTGGAACGCAAAGGTGCTGCTCTGATAGATGGGGACCGAGACGGCGCCGGTGGAGGGGTCCAGCCCGCCAAAGCCATGCACGCAACGCGTGTTGAAGCTGAGGCGAGACGGGTCCGGCGCGCTCATCTTCCTGGCTTTGGGTGTGGTTCGGCGGGGGCGCGCCGAAGCGCGCCGCCGCCGCAAACCGGCCTACGGCCGGTCAAAATGAGCGACGCTCCAGATGTTCGTGCCGCGTCGCTCGGTTCCATAGACTCCGGTCACTCCATACCGGTCGACCCGGTTGGAGATGAAGAAGATCGAATTCCCGTCCGCGCTGAACCGGGGTTGCGAGTCATCCGCGGGTCCCGAGGTCACGCGCACCGCCTCGCTGATGTCGGCCGCCGAGCGGTTGATGATCCAGATGTCGCGGTCATTGGTGCCCGCGTTCCGTTTCACGAAGGTCACGTACTGCCCGTCCGGCGACCAGTCCGGAGTTTCCAGGAACTGCCCATCGAGCCATTGCGAATAGGTCTGCGCGCCGTCGGGCGGCGTGAGCGCGGCGATGTAGAAGCCGTGCCGCGTCTCGAAGAAGGTCCCGGGGAAATCGACGGCCGCCATCATGAGGGAATCGGGCGTTCCGTCGCCGTTCTTGTCCGGGCCCCAGCTCGGATTGAACAGGTAGGTGCTCCCGGCCACGTTGGGGTCGATCATGGCGACCGGCCCGACGTTCAGGTCGCTGCCATCGCGGAAATAGACCGCCGTGTTGGCTCCGGTTCCGCCGTTGGTCGAGTCCGACGTATACGCGAGCCGGGTGCCGACCGGGGCGAACCGCGGGCTCGCGAGGAACGTTTGGGAGGGGCGGCGCAATTCGAACAGACGCGTCATCGACGTGTCCCCTCCGGCGCAGGGGAGGAGATAGATCGAGATGGAATCGGACTGGTTCTTTCGGGCCGTGAAGGCGATGTCGGTCCGACCCGCGTTCGCCGTGGGAGACGCCACGCTGAAGAAGTCCGTCGTCAGCTGGATCGCCGGACCGAGC
>DASSLZ010000231.1:0-6612 GCA_035689165.1 Candidatus Eiseniibacteriota bacterium
CCAGTCCCGCGGCGAAGAAGAAGAGCGCCTCGTCCCGGCCCGTGCCGCGCGCCGCTCGAGCGCGTGCCGCGAGGAGCGCCAGCGCGAGAAAGCCCGCGATCGCCAGACCGTAGACTTCGGCCTCGACGGCGGACGCCCAGAGGACCGGCGCCGTGGCGAACAGGACCGTCGCGACCGCCGCGGCCGGAGGGCGAAGGCCCGCCCGCCGCGCCACCAGCCAGAAGAGGCCCGTCGCGACGGCCGTGGCGAGCGCCGAGACGGCATTCACGCGGACGGCGAGAGCGCCGGCCGGCACGGCGGCGGCGAGGCGGGCGAGGAGAAGCCAGAGCGCGTAGCCCGGGGGATGCGCGATCCCGAGGCCCCGGGCGGCGAGGATCAGCTCGCCGCTGTCTCCCGCCCCGACCGAGCGCGAGAGCGTGAGGGCGTAGAGGAGCGCCGCGGCGCCTGCCGCCACGAAGCATCCCTGCTGGAACCGGAAGCGCCGCATGGTTCGCACCCGCGAAAAGCGGGTCTCCCCCTGATGGTGGAACGAGGTGGGAGCGATCGCCCCCACCTCGCCGACTGCCGAACCGCCCTTCCCTGGGCGGATCAGTACGATGAGTAGGTCGAGATGTTGATCTTCACGATCCCCGTGGCCGCCGTGTACTGCCAGCCGCCCGTGTCGTCGACGCCCGGCGTCGTCTTCACCGTGTTCACGTTGTTCACCGGCTCCTTCGGAACGCGCCCGTCAGCGAAGATCGTCCCGTCCAGGACCGGGAAGACCGCGCTGCCGTTCAGGGCGTTGCGGGCGTACTGGATCGCGATCGCCGATCGGATCGAGCCGAGCTGGCCCTTGATCGTGGCCACGCGGGCCTGCTCCCGCATGTCTTCGTACTTGGGAATCGCCACTGCGGCGAGAATCCCGAGGATCACGATGACGATGACCAGCTCGATCAGCGTGAACCCGCTTTCCGACTTGGACCGGAACATGCCGAGACCTCCTTGTGCTCGCTCACCAACCCGCCCTCCCCCCTGCGGGGGCGGGCATGCAATTCCACGGGCATGGATCGGAAGACGGGCGTGCGATCTTGAGCGCGTTCTGCAACGCGGTCCCCGGCGGGACGGGCGGCGGCGCAGGGGCAGGAACCGGCCAACCCCTAGTGGCGGAAGGCGTTCATCAGGTTCCAGAGCGGGAGGAAGACGGCCAGAGCGGTGAACAGCACCGCGGCCCCGAGCACGGCGAGGAGAACCGGCTCGATGGCCGTGGAGAGATTCTTGACCGCGTAGTCGACGTCGCGGTCGAAATAGCGGGCGACGCGGACGAGCATCTTGTCGATGGCACCCGTCTCCTGCCCCACGGCGAGCATCTTCACGACGAGCGGGGGGAAGACGTCGCGCCCCTGCACGGCCTCGGCCAGCCCCATGCCCGCCGTGACGCCGTCGCGCATCCGCTCCACCTCCTCCTCAACGATCCGGTTGCCGGCCACGCCGCGCGCCACGGCGAGCGCCTGGAGGATCGGGATGCCGGCGGCCACCAGCGCCGCGAGCACGCGGGCGAAGCGGGACATGATGGTCTTCTGGAAGATCGGCCCGAACACCGGCGCCCGGAGGATCCAGCCGTCGATGCGGCGCCGGCCCCCCGCGGTGCGCGACCAGGCGATCGCGGCCGCCGCGGCCACGATGCCGGCCATGATCAGGAGGTACCACCAGCGGTCGAAGAAGTCGCTCGCGCCGATCAGGATCCGGGTCGGGAGCGGAAGCTGCGCGTCCAGGTTACGGAAGAGCGACGCGAAGCGCGGCAGCACGAACTTGACGAGGACGATGAAGGCGACGCACAGCTCGGCCACGATCAGCGTCGGGTAGAAGGTGGCGGAGCGGATCCGCTGCTCCGTCTCCTCCTCGTATTCCAGGAGCCCGCCGACGCGGTCGAGCATGGAGGCGAGGAGCCCTCCCTCCTCGCCGGCATGGATCAGGCTCGTGAACACCGCGGGAAAGCAGCGCGGATGGCGCCGGAGCGCTTCCGTCAGCGTGCTCCCCTGCTCCACGTCGGAGCGGACCCGGTCGATCGCCGCCTTGAGCACCGGATGCGTGGTCTGCTGGTGGAGGATCTCGAGCGCGGACAGGATCGGGAGGCCCGCCTCGAGCATCGTCTCGAGCTGCCGCACGAAGAGGATCAGGTCGCGCGTGGCGACGCGCTTGGGAATGAGGACCCACCGCGCCGCCTCGGGGCGGCTCGCCGCCGACGCCTCCAGCCGGATCGGCGTGAGTCCCATCCGGTGCACGGTGTCGATCGCGCCGTCCAGGTCGGGGGCTTCGACGACGCCGGACTGCGCGGCCCCGGCCGCGCTCGTGGCGCGGTAGTGGTAGACCGGCACGCGCTACGACCCGGCGCGCATCGCCGTGGCCTCGTCCTCGGTCTGCGCCCAGTCGCGCTTGGTGACCCGGAGGACCTCCTCGAGGGTCGTGAGCCCCGAGGCGGCCTTGCGCACCGCGTCCTCGCGGAGCGAGGCCATCCCGGCGCGCCGCGCCGCGCGCGCCAGCTCCTCCGCCGGGGCGCGCTGATGGATCAGCGCCTGGATCTCCTCGTCCACTTCGAGCACCTCGAAGATGCCCGCGCGGCCGCGATAACCCGTTCCGGAGCAGGCGCGGCAGCCGGCGCCGTGGTGGAACTCCCCCTGCGCGGGATCGATCCCGAGGGCCAAGGCCACGTCGTCGGGCGGCGTGATCGGCCGCTTGCACTTCTCGCAGACGCGGCGCACCAGGCGCTGCCCCACCACGCCGAGCACGGCCGAGGAGAGCAGGAACGGCTCGATCCGCATGTCGAGCAGGCGCGGCAGCGCGCCCGCGGCGTCGTTGGTGTGCAGCGTGGAGAGAACGAGATGCCCGGTCAGCGCCGACCGGACCGCGATCTCGGCGGTCTCGGAGTCGCGGATCTCCCCGACCATGATCACGTCGGGGTCCTGGCGCAGCAGCGCGCGGAGGCCGCGCGCGAAGGTGAGCCCCGCGTCCGGGTCCACCTGCGTCTGCCGGATCGAGCCGAGGTGATACTCGACCGGATCCTCCAGCGTCACGATGTTCCGCTCGACCGAGTTGATCTTGTGGATGCAGGCGTAGAGCGTCGTGGTCTTGCCGCTCCCCGTGGGTCCCGTCACGAGCACGATGCCGTTCGGCTTCCGCACCATCCGCTCGACCGTGGCGAGCGGCCCCGGTGCCAGGCCCAGCTCGGGCAGGCCGATGAGCGAGGCCGAGCGGTCCAGCACGCGCAGCACCAGGTTCTCGCCATGGATCGTGGGGAAGGTGGAGACGCGGAGGTCCAGGTCGCGCCCGGAGACGTTCATCCGGATGCGGCCGTCCTGGGGCAGCCTCCGCTCGGCGATGTCGAGCGCGGCCATCACCTTCACGCGCGACACGACGGGGGCGTAGAGCGCTTTCGACTGGATCGAGACCTCGCGCAGCACGCCGTCCACGCGGAGCCGGATGCGGAAGGAGTTCTCGTCGGGCTCGAGGTGGAGGTCGGAAGCGCCCTCGCGGACGGCCTGCTGCACGACGGCGTTGACGAAGCGGATGATCGGTCCGTCCTCCTCGGGGCGGAGCGCGACCTCGGCGGCCACCTGGCGGAGCGCCTGCTCGCGCGCGAGCTGGTCCAGCCCGGAGCCGACCGGGTGCAGCCGGTCGATCGCTTCCTTGATCTGCGCCTCGGGAGAGACCACGACCTCGACCTGGAGTCCGGTCGACTGCTTGACCTCGTCCAGGGCCACCACGTCGAGCGGATCGGCCATCGCCACCGTCAGGGTCGAGCCGATCTTGAACAGAGGGAGCACGGTGTACTGGCGCGCGACCTTGTCGGGGAGGAGCCGGACGATCTCGGGCTCGAGGACGTAGGTGCTCAGGTCCATGCGGGGAATGCCGAGCTGCTCCTCGTAGTAGTCGAGGATCGCGGACTCGGGGGCCAGGCTCAGTCGGAGAATCGCCTCCCGGAGCGACGTCCCCGCGCGACGCTGCTCTTCCAGCGCGCGCGTGAGCGCCTCGGGCGACAGGCGCCCCTGCTCGACCAGGCTCTGACCGAGCGGTTTTCGACCTCCACGCATGGCGGATCCCCCGAACGGAGTCGCGCGGGCGCGTCCATGCCCCGGGCGGTTCGTCTCAGAGATCGGCGCGAAAGGGGCGGATCTGGAGCGGTTTAGCTACCGGATGAGCCCTGGGGGCGGTCCGTGGTCGGAGACCGGCGCGGGCTCCGGGGTCTGCGTCACCTCGGCGACGGCGTCGGCGCCGACGCCTTCCAGGGTCAGCTCGGTCCAGGAGAGCAGGCGGCCATCCCCCGGCTCCATCGAGGTGGGGCCGGTCGTCGTGTCGGAGGGCGCGAACGCCAGCGTCGTGTCGACCCCGACGTAGACCGGCTTCGTGGAGCCCTGCGGGATGGGGACTTTCTTGGTCGTGACGCGGAAGAGGGATCGGGCGAATCCGGTGATGGAGATCGCCGGATTGCGCCAGTAGGTCTGCGTCAGAAGGAGCTTATAGGTGGAGGTGCTGTCCTCCATCATCGGCCAGTCGTCGGTGCCCGCGCGCGAGGTCCACTCGATCACCGAGGGAACCACGTAGCGCCCCACGCGAACCGTGTCGGGGCCCAGGAAGCGGCGCACCGGGCGCACGGTGGGATCGAACTCGAACAGCTCGTAGCTGGAGACCTCGCCGCCCGCGCGCTGCGACATGGCGGAGGCGATCGGGTACTCGTACAGCCTCCCGCCCGGTGCGAGCATCTGGTAGCGGACCAGACGGAGCGGCGTTCCCGCGTCGGCCACGCTCTCGGAGTCGGCGCCGTCCATGGAACTCCCCTCCTCGGATTCCGCCCGCGCCTCGGTGGCGCTGGGCGGCGGGCCCGGGGCGAAGAGCCCGCGCTCGATCCGCGTGCCCGCCCGGTCGACCGTTTTCAGCTCCACCCAGTAGCCCTCCCCCTTCCCCACCTTCTCGCGGGAGACGATGGCGACGCGCTGCGTGAACTCGCGGACGGGAGTGCGGCCGCTCTGGGTGCGGACGCGGTAGGAGACCCAGGGACCGACGACGTCGGAATGGAAGACGCGAAGGGAGGCCAGCTTCAGGGTCTGCGCCGGGGCGCTCGCCGGGAGGGCGAGCGCCGCGGCCGCGAGGAGAACGAGAACCGATGTCTGCGGGAGTCGTCGCATCATCGGCCTACTTCCAGTGGACGATCTTCTGAACCTTTTCGTCGAAGTTGAACGACGGATCCTGTGCCGGGTTGTGGCAGGTGACGCAGACCTCCGGTCCCACGACGTTCCCGGAGCCGTGCGTGGTGCCCATGCCGTGGCAGTTCTCGCACTGCACGTTCACGAGGTCGGGCGTGCTTTCCTTGGAGACGAAGCCGCCGGCCTGTCCCATGCCGGTGACGTGGCAGGGGAGGCACTCCGGCGTGGAGTCGCGCTGGTTCTTGACCAGGGTCGCGAACGCCTGCGCGTGCTGCTGCTTCGAGTACAGCTCGTACTCCGTCTCGTGGCAGCGGCGGCAGTTCTTCTCGCCCAGGTAGTGGTCGGCGCTCAGGGCCTGCGAGCTCTGCGCGGTCTGCTGCTCCACCGACTTCTTCTGCTGGGCCTCGAAACGGCGGTTCAGGTCGTCCTGGAAGTTGTCCACCAGCTTGTTGGTCGTCTCGTCCGCCGGAATCTTGTCGTCCAGCGTCACGACCTCGCCGTCATAGGAGGCGATCTTGCCGTCCTGCACGACGAGATGGATCGACGGGATGTACTGGCCCCGCTCCCCGCCGCGCGCGTTGATGACGCCCTGGGTCTGCACCACCTGCTTGGAGAGGCCGGGGAGATGGCCGAAGACCATGACGTCGATGCCCGGGACCTCGATCGTGAGCTTCTGTCCGTCGGTGAGCCCGAGGTGGGAGAGGAGCACGACCACGTCGGCCTTCTTCCGGAGCTCGGGGATCAGCTTCTTCGCCGTCTCGGTCGGATCGAGGATCTCGAGCGGCTTGTCGCCGGGGTGCTGCCGGGTGATCAGGTCCTTCTGCATGAGGCCGGTGAACGCCACGCGCACCGTCCCCGCTTTCCGGATGACGTAGGGCTTCAGGAAGGGCTTCTTGGTGTCCGCGTAGACCACGTTCGCGGAGACCAGGTCGATCTTGGTCTTCTTGAAGGCGTCCAGCAGGAACGCCTGGCCGAACGAAAGCTCCCGCTCGCCGAGCGTCGCCACGTCGTAGCCCAGCTTGTCCATCATCTGGACCATGAACGCGGACTTCAGCGAATCCTGCTCGCCGGCGACGCCGAAGAAGTCTCCGGTATCGACCGTGAAGTGGTTCGGGAACTTGAGGCTGCCTACCTTGAGTTGGCTCGCCCTCCGGGCGAGGCCGCCGAGCGGGTGCGCGTGTCAGCCACAGGGCGCGAGCTCGTTGAACACGTCGTTCGTGCTCTGGATCAGGATGTCCGTCTGGGAGCCCTTACCCTGGAGCGACGAGGCGGCAAACAGAAGGCCGGCAATGAGAAACAGGAGATAGCGGTAGCGAAGCAGCGCGGATCACCTCCCTCGAATCGATGTTCGGAAAGAACGTCTGAAAACTATACCCCGTACTCCGTACGTGGTTCAACACAAGGCGCCTTTTTGTGGGGGGATGGGCTGCTTCCA
>DASSLZ010000232.1:0-6137 GCA_035689165.1 Candidatus Eiseniibacteriota bacterium
TGTTACTTCGACGCTTCCTTGATCGAGAGCACCTCGATCACTTCCAGCGTCGCCTCGTCCATCATGTAGTTGAAGTTGTCGATCATCGTGACGAACACGTTGTAGAGCACGATCGAGAAGATCGCCACGAAGAGGCCGCCCGCGGTGTTGATGAGCGCCTCAGAAATCCCGACGGCGAGCTTCACGGCGTCCACCGAGCCCGTGTGGCCGAGGGCCGCGAACGACCGGATCATCCCGATCACCGTTCCGAGAAGTCCGACCATGGTGGCGATCGAGGCGATCGTGGCGAGCGCGATCAGGTTCCGCTCGAGCAGCGGCACCTCGAGCATGTTCGCCTCTTCCATCGCCTTCTGCACTTCCTGGATCTTGGCCTGGCGGTCGAGCGGAGCATCGCGCACGATGGCGTAGCGATCGAGGCCCGCGCGCAGCACGTTCGCCAGCGAGCCGCGCTGCTTGGAGCAGAGCTCCGCCGCGCCGTCGACGTCGAGGGCGTCGATCTTCTGACGCACCTTCCGTAGGAACGTGGGGGCCGGCTCTTTACCCTTCGCGCGCATGAGCGTGAAGAGGCGCTCCAGCGTGAAGGTGACGGACATGATGGAGAGCATGATCAACAAGGCCACGAGGGGACCGCCCTGCTTGATGTACTCCGGCAGGAAATTGTAGATGGCGATCGAAATCCCCAGCGCGACCACCGCGACGATGGTGACGAACAAACCCTGTCTCACTGCGATTCCTCCTTAGATGCCCTGGCAGGCGGATCGGGTGGATCCCGACGACGAAGGAGTATGCCCCAGGACCCGCGCCCGGACAACCCCTGCCCTTCGTGTCACTTGAAGCTCTTGATGGCTTCCTCTTCGGTCTCGTAGGTCTCGAACACCAAGGAGAGCCGGGTCACGACGAAAATGTTCTGGATCTTCTTGTCCACGGCGCACAGCTTGAGCTGCGCGCCGCGCTTCGCGTAGCTCGAATGCCCCGCGATCAGCACGCCCAGCGAAACGCTGTTCATGAACGTGGTCTGCCCCAGGTTGATCAGGAGCTTCTTGTTCCCCGCCTCTGAAAGCTCCTTGATCTTCCCCGACAACTCGTCGGTTTCCTTTCCCCCCAGGAGCATCCCCTTGGGCGCCAGGATCGTTACGTCCCCCGACGTACGGACATCGAGACTCATTCTGCCTCCCTGTCGGCGGCTTCTGGCCGCACGGTCGCTATGGTTTCGACCCGGATGACGATGGAGATGACTGGGCCGCGCGCTTCTGCTGCACCTGCTGCTGTGACGCCTCGTATTTGCGGATCAGGTTCAGACCGTCGGACGCCGGCCGGTTGGTCGGGTCGAGGTCGATCGCCTTGTTGAACTCCACCTTGGCCAGCGGGATGTTCTTGCACTTGAGGTAGCCCTGCGCCAGCCAGATGTGCCCCTGCACGTGCTCGGGGTCGACCGCGGCCGCGCGCGAGAGCCACTGGATGGCGTTGGGACAGTTGTCCATGAGGAGGTACGAGAGCCCGGCGCCGCGGATGGCATCGCCGTTGACGGAGTCGGCCGCCGCGGCCTCCTGGAACGACTGGAGCGCCGAGGGCAGCGAGTCGGCCGGCATCTGCATCAGGATCTGGCCGATCCAGACGTGCGCCCGCACCGCGTTCGCGCGGTCGTTCGGCCGCAGCGCCACGGCGCGCCGCAGATAGCCGACCGCTTCCGGATTCTCCTTCAGCTGCATCTTGGCCAGTCCCAGGTTCAGGAGCGCCGGCACGAATTCCGGATCCACCGCGAGCGTCTTCTCGAAGTACGGGACCGATCCCGCGTAGTCCTGGTTCTTGAAATAGAGGAAGCCGAGCTGGAAGTAGGAATCCCGCGCGAGCGAGGTGTCCTCCTGCGCGGCGCTCGTCAGCATCGGCACCGCGCGGGTCGTGTCGCCCAGCGAGGCGAAGATCGTCCCGATCCGGATCCGCTCGTCGGGCGCCAGCGTGTCGGCGACGTCGGCGTACTGGGTGCACGCCTTCATCGCGTTGTCCTTCCCCTCGTCCCCCTGCTCGGAGTAGAGCTTGCAGAGCGTTCCCAGGATCTCCTTGTCCTTCGGCCGCTTCTCGAGAGCCTTCTCGAGATTTCCGATCGCCATCGCCCGCTCCGCCGGATCGCGGCTGTAGGACAGCGCGCGCCCGAGCTCCAGCGAGCCCTGCGCGTCGTCGGGCATCAGCTCGACGTACTTCGAGAATTTCTCCACCGCCTCGGGATAGCGCTTCGCGCGATAGAACAGGCGGCCCGATTCGAGGTACGCCGGCGCGTACGTGGAATCCACGTTGTTCGCCTCGACGAAGGCGCGGAGCCCTTCGTTGAACTCGTTCATGCCGACCGAGGCGCGGCCGTAGAGGTAGTGGTATTCGGCGTTCTTCGGATCCAGCTCCTTGGCCTTCTTGTACTCCGGAACCGCGAGGAAGGGGATCTTCTTCCGCTCGTAGAATCCGCCCAGCTCGAGCCGGACGCGCAGGTTGTTCGGATCGGTCTCCCGCGCGCGGATGAAGATCTCCTCCGCCTCCTTCATCTGCCCCTTGCCCTCGAGGGCAAGGGCGGTGCCGGCGAGGAACTGCGCGCGGCCGGTCTTCAAGAGCGTCCCCTTGCGGAAGACTTTCTCCGCCTCGTCGTACTTCTTGTCCTTCAGGTACGCGGTCCCGAGCGAGTAGAGGGCGGCGGGGTCCTTGGGGTCGAACTTGACCGCGGCTTCGAGCTTCTCGGTCCCCTCGGGGATCTTCCCCTGCTTGCGGAGCAGGTTCCCGAGACCGGTCAGCGCCTCCGTGTATTTCGGATCCATGCGGATCGCGGTCTCGTATTCCGCGCGCGCGCTGTCCGCGTTGTTCATCCGCTCGAGCGCCGAGGCGATGTAGTAGTGCGGCTTGGGGCTGTTGGGCTCCAGCCTCTGGGCCCGGGAGAAGATGTCGAGCGCCTGCTGGGCCTTGCCGTCCTTCAGGGCGGTGACGCCCTGCTTGATCAGGTCGGATCCGTTGAGGGCCCAGGCCGCGGCGGCGAAGGCGGAGAGGCCGAGAACGAGGAGCACCAAACCAATACGACGTGGGACGGAATTCACTCTGCCTCCTCCGCGGTACGGACGATCCGAATGGGCACGGTAGCGGGAGCGTAGCCGTAGCGCGCGACGATCGCCTGGCCGTCGACTCCCGAAATGAACGTGATCAGCTCCGACGCGGTCTCCCGAACCTTGGCGGGCGTCGCCAGGGCGATGCTCCGGAGCAGCGGGTAGGTGCGTTGGAGCACGGTCTCCCGCGTGAGCGGAATATACGGCAGCCCCTTGGCCTGTGCGATCCGCAGCACGCGCACGCGATCCCCCGCGGCTTCGGCGTAGGGACGCGAGACGCACGCGATCGCGTTCCGGCGCGTGGCGACGACGTCCACCGCCTCCTCCTCCGTGGGCGGCGCGTAGACGGTCTTGGCGTAGGTCCCGCCGTTCAGAAGGGTCTGCTCCACGTAGGCGTACATGCCGAGCCGCGTGCCGCTGGTCAGCGCGATGATCGGGCCTCCCGCCTTCCATCCGAGATCGGCCCACGACGAGGTCGAGCCCGAATAGATCCAGCCGAGCTCGCTGCGGGAGAGCTGTTCCAGCGGCGAGCCGGGATTCACGATGACGGCGACCGCGTCCCAGGCGAACGGGAAGGTCTGGAGTCCCTCGCGGCGAACCGCGGCCTCCGCCTCCGGATCGGTCAGATCGCGCAACAACACCGACATGCTCACGTCTCCGTTGACCAGCTGTTCCATTCCTTCGGCAGAACCGTTCGTCACGACGCGGATCGAGTCCGACGCCGGATAGCGCTCGCGAAAGGCCAGGATTTCAGCCCGCAAGAGCGGTCCGACGTACTCGGCGCCGGCGAGAACGATCGGTGTGGAGGGGGGTTCGTCGCGCGGCGGGGATGACCTCGGGCCGCATCCGCTGACCAGGGCGGCGAGCACGAGGGCCACCGCGAGAGCCCGGACGCGGAGCGCCCGGTCGACACCACGCACGAGGTCAGAGTATCCGTCCGGGGAACCCCTGTCAACGCCGAGACTTCCTGCCGACGCGGTCCGCGCCGTCGCGGGGCTGTCCACTGATCCGTGTACCCCGACGGGACCCTGTTGATTCCGCGCGAAATGAGACGGGAACGTAGGGCGCGGGGTCGGCGAGTGTCAACCCAAAAAGGCACTTGGGAGGCGCCAAGCCACCCGGGAGTGCTCTCAGCGGGCGATCGCCACCTTGGCGGTGCGCCGGGCGGCGCCGTGAATGAGGCGGATGAAGTAGATACCGCTCGGGAGGTCCTTCCCGGTTCGGTCGCGGGCGCTCCAGGCGGCCCTTCGGTCGCCCCCCGAGCCGTCGTCCCGCCCTTCGGCGATCCGGCCCATCCATCGCCCCGACGCATCGAAGCAGTCGAGACGCCAGGTCGACGGCGCTCCCGGCGACAGGCTGAAACGGACGTCGGCCCTCGGATTCGCGGGATTGGGGGCGATGCCAGCGAGCCGGTCCACCCGAGGCGGGGCCGCCGCCGCCACGCCGGCGACGTTCGGCGAGAAGAGGACCCGCGCGCTCCAGTTGGAGGATTGCCCCTCCCCGTCGCGTCCCCGGACCTGGAACCAGGTGGGCCGCGTGGGGAGCGGCACCACATCGAACGCCGTGTCGGGGCTGCCGGTGTCGGACGTCTCGACCCCCGTGTAGCGCGGGTCGGGGTTGATGTCGTCCAGGTAGAGGCCCTCGCCGTGATTCGCGGCGTCGGTCACGCAGCGAAACCGCACGAGCGCCTGCTTCCCCACGTACGGGAGCAGGCTGAAGGCGGTGCGCACGAACACGCCGCCGCTCGAACCGGTCACGCCGAATCCCTCGTTCTGGCCCGAGGGATTCAAGTTCGTGGTGTGCGTGCCGGCGAGCGAGTGCCACGTTCCGCCTCCGTCCACGGAGGCCTGCGCGTACCAATAGTCGAACCCCGACTCGAGATCCCACCAGGCCCAGGCCACCAGGCTGTCCCCCATGCCCACGTCGAACGACGCACGGGAGCTGAGAATGCTCTCCCGGTTGTCCGAAGACCCCGACCCGTAGCTGTGGCTACCGTCCGCCTTGCGCGCGGTGGACCAGGCGAAGCGGAGGGTGTCCCAGTCGGCCGTCCCCCCTTCGGCGTCGTCGAGGCCGCGGAGCACCTGCGCGATCCGCCGGACGTCGTGCCGCGCCGCCGGATTCGCCGGGTCGGGAACGGGGTAGCTCCAGCGCATCTGGGCCGTTCCGCCCGGGCCGACCACCACGGCCGGAGACTCGGGCCGGGCGGGACCGAGGACGCGCTTCGGTTCGTCGGCGTAGCGGAGGACCGTCAGCACGCCGCCCCAGTTGGCCTCGCACGTGGGCCCGATCAAAGCGTCGGGCGGGTCGAAGCCGCCCTCTTCCTCGGTGTTCAGCTCGATGGTGTATCCGTAGACGACCGGCTTGTCGGACGCGTCCCCGTACAGCCAGTCGTCGATGCCGCCGTTCGTGAGGTAGATCGCGTTCGACTTCGGATTCCCCACGCGGTAGCCGTTGTAGGATCCGATCGAATCGCCCAGGGCCGAGAAGACGGCGTTGTCGGGCACGTCGAGCCGGTCGTAGCCCCACGGGTAGAGCACCAGGTCGCCGTAGGAGTGGAACGAGAGCGACACCGTGAAACGCCGGGAACCGATGAAATCCCGGAGCACCTGGGTCTCGGGCTCCGAGAAGGCGGCGGTGCCGCGATAGGTTTCGGCGGTGGTCGTGGGGCTGGAGCCGACGTCGTCGTAGGCCCACTCGAACCCATAGTTCCGGTTCAGATCCACACCGAACGAACCGTCGGCGTTGGGCCGCCGGTTCTTCCGCCACCAGCCGGTGGACTGGCCGCCCGAGTGCTGCTCCACGTACACGTAGCCGTCGGGATTGGCCACCGGCAGGATCCAGATGCGCCGCGTGTCGACGACCTGGGTGAGGAACGGGTCGGTGCCGTACCCGTCGAGCAGCCGCCGCATCGCGAACAGCGGCACCTCGACGCTCATCAGCTCGCGGGCGTGCAGGCAGCCGTCCACGAGCACCTCGGGCTCTCCCTCGTCGATGCCAGGGTTGTCGGAGATCTCGATCGCGACGAGCGGCCTGCCCTCGAGGCTCAGGCCCAGCGTGTCG
>DASSLZ010000233.1:0-8611 GCA_035689165.1 Candidatus Eiseniibacteriota bacterium
GAGCGCCGGGTGCTCTCGCGGGACGTGCGCTGGCTCAAGGGCACCACGGGCGCCGACGACGCCGACCTCCTCCGCGCCTTCGTCGCGCTCTACTACGCGGGCTCGGAGAGCGTTCCCTCGACGCTCATCGCCGAGGCCGCGGACGGCGATCGCGAGCTCTTGGAATCGTATCTCGCGCGGCGCGCCGACGCGCCGGTGCGGGTCCGGCCGCCGCGCGGCACGGGAGAACAGGCGCTCGCGCGCATGGCGCGGCGGAACGCGGCGTTCCTGCTCGCCAAGGAGAAGGGCGAGGCGACGAAGGGCCTCGAGGGCGCGTCCGGCGAGGAAGCGCTGGATCTGCAGCGCGCGCTGGGCCTGCCGGCGATGCCGCGGCGCATCCGCTGCTTCGACGTCTCGAACCTCTTCGGAACGCACGTCGTCGCTTCGATGGTGACGTTTCTCGACGGGGCGCCGTACAAGTCGGAATATCGCCGGTATCGCATCCGGGCCGTCGCCGGCCAGGACGACTTCGCCTCCATGGCCGAGGTGGTGTCGCGCCACGCGCAGCGGGTCGCGATCCAGGATCTCTCGGCGGCCGATCTGATCGTGATCGACGGCGGCGTCGGGCAGCTGGAATCGGCGCGCCGCGCCGCGAGCGGGACGCCGCTCGAGACGGTCCCGATCGTGGGGCTGGCGAAGCGGCTGGAGGAGATCGTGGTCCCGGGCCGGCGTGATCCGCTCCGTCTGTCGCGCCGCGCGCCCGGGTTGAAGCTGCTGATGCGGGTGCGCGACGAGGCGCACCGGTTCGCGGTGACCTATCACCGCACGCTGCGCGGGCGTGCCGCGAGCGAGTCGGCCCTGGATCAGGTGAAGGGGCTCGGGCCCAAGCGCCGCGCGATGCTGCTCGCGCGCTTCGGCTCGGTGACGCGGCTCCGCAACGAGCCGCTCGAGACGATCGCCTCCGTGCCCGGAATCGGAAAACGGATGGCGGAACGGATTCTCGAGACGGTCGGGGCGGGGAGCGAAGGGGGGAGTGGGTCATGAAGGCGAAGAAGCGCGCGGCGAAGTCGGAACGGCGCGGGCAGCTCCAGCTGGAGCCGCTCGCGGTCGCATCGGTCCGGACGCCCGCGGGTACGATCACCGTCGTCTGCAGCCCATCGGGGCTGCGCGAGGTTCACCTGGGCGCCGCCGAGACGCGGCGGCGGGAAGCGCGCGCGCGGGGGATCCGCTTCGTGCGGCGGCCGGGCTGGACCGCCGGCGCCAAGGCCGCGGTGGAGCGCTTCGTGCGCGGCGGTCCGATCCCCGCCGGCCTGCCGCTCGACCTGGCCCAGGGCACGGCGTTCCAGCGCCGCGTGTGGGACGCGACCCGCGCCGTGCCGTGGGGCGAGGTCGTCTCGTACGCGGAGATCGCCCGGCGCGCCGGAGCGCCGCGCGCGGTGCGCGCGGTGGGGAACGCCCTCGGCGACAACCCGGTGCCGATCGTCGTGCCGTGCCACCGCGTGGTGCACTCCGGCGGCTCGATCGGCGGGTTCACGTCGGGCCTCGACTGGAAGCGCTACCTGCTCGCCCTGGAGGGGGGACAGCTGGAGATGGAGCTGCGGAAGCCGCGCCGGGGCGTGCTGGGGCTGTTGCGCGCCGCGCGGCGCGCGGCCGGCCGGGCGGGAGGTCGTTGACCCCCGCGCCGAAGAAGAACCCCGGCGGCGCGGAGCCGGAGGCCAAGCGTGCGAAGAGCGTGCTGGGGCCGCTCCTCGAGCGTTTCCGCGACCACCTGGCCGAGGAGCGAAGGCTCAGCGTGAACACCGTGCGCGCCTACGGCCGCGATCTGGCCCAGTATGACCGCTACCTCGCGGGCCAGGGACGGCGGGATGCGTCGGCCGTCTCCTCGGCCGACATCGAGCGCTACGTCGCGGCGGGCGGCTGGTCCGCCTCCACCGTGGCGCGGAAGATCGCGGCGCTCCGATCCTTCCACGAGTTCTTGCGCCGGCGGGGTCTTGCGGGAGACAATCCCGCGCTTCCGGTCCGCCCGCCGAGACGGTCGCGTCCTTTGCCCGACGTGCTCGCGGTGGAGCAGGTGGAGGCGCTCCTGAAGGCGCCGCGCGGCGAGTCTCCGCAGGCGGTGCGCGACCGGGCGCTCCTCGAGACCGCGTACGCGACCGGCCTCCGCGCGAGCGAGCTGGTGAAGCTCGCGCTGGAAGAGGTCGACCTGGAGGAGAGGCTGGTTCGCTGCGTGGGGAAGCGGCAGCGGGAGCGCATCGTCCCCTTCGGTAGCCAGGCGCGCGCGGCGCTCGTCCGCTACCTGGACGGGGCGCGGCCGCTCCTGACGCGGCACCGCGCGGAGCGCTCCGTCTTCGTGACGCGCCTGGGACGGCCGTTCACACGCATGGGCTACTGGAAGCTCCTTCGCGGCTACGCGCGCGCCGCGGGGATCGACCGGCCGGTTTCGCCGCACACGCTCCGGCATTCGTGCGCCACGCACCTCCTCGAGGGGGGATGCGACCTGCGCGTCGTGCAGGAGTTCCTGGGGCACCGGTCGATCGAGACGACGCAGATCTACACCCATCTGGACCGGAACTACCTGCGCGAGGTCCACGCGAAGTTTCACCCGAGAGCCTGAACGCACGCCGGACGAACGCCGGAGCCGGGGAGGGATGGAGATGAGAGATCGAGTCGTCGGGGCGCTGGCGCTGGGCCCGCTGGTCCTGATCGCGGTCGCATGGGCGCCGTCCGCGCACGCATCGGACCTGAACGCCGAGGCATCGGCGCGGTACGCGGCGGCCGCGCGCGAAGGGGGCACGCTGCTCCTTCGCGACGGGGAGGCGCTGTTCGTCTCCGCGTCGTCCGAGGCGGGGCGCGCCGCGCGGCGGCAGCCTCAGCCGGTTCCCGAGAAGCCGGCGCGCATTCTCGAGCGCCGGCAGCGCCCGAACACGATCAGCGTCGGCATCCAGGGGCAGTACGGCGGCATCCGGGGGAACTCCCGCCTCGCCGACGGATTCGACAACGGTCCCGGCTACGCGTTCCGCTTCCGTTACATGGTCTCGCCCAGCTCGGCGGTCGGATTCTCGTTCGAGCACCAGCGCTTCGGGAGCATCAACCCTCCGATCAACGTCCAGGGGGACTTCGCCGACAGCCACGTCGTGGCGACGACCGTCGCGATCGAGGGCGTCTTCTACGTCCACCGCGAACGCATGGCCATGCCCTATTTCGTCGGCGGATTCGGCTACGCCTCGCCCGACATCATCTTCTCGGAAGACCAGTCCAGCCGCGTCAACGAAGGGGCGTTCGCCGTCCTGGGAGCGGGATTCGAGCGCTTCATACGCCCCCGCTTCTCGGCCGACGTCTCGATCCGCGGGTACGCGATGGTCTCCAACTCCCAGTTCACGTCGATGGGCCAATTGAGTCTCGGGATCCATCTCTACCCCGGAGACTAGCCCGCGTGCGCGTCACCTTCTGGGGCGCGGCACGCACCGTGACCGGATCGAAGCACCTCCTGGCGGGACGCCAGGGAACGGTGCTGCTGGACTGCGGCCTCTTCCAGGGGCGCCGCGCGGAGTCGACGGCGCGGAATCAGTCGCTCCCGTTCCAGCCGGGCTCGGTGGACGCGCTCGTCCTCTCGCACGCGCACATCGACCACTCGGGCGCGATCCCGCTGCTCGTGAAGAGCGGTTTCGAAGGGCCGATCCACGCCACCGCCGCGACGGCGGACCTCTGCCGCGCGATGCTCCTCGACGCGGCGCACATCCAGGTGAAGGACGCCGACTTCATGAACCGCCGCCGCGGAGGCCGCCACGGACGCGAGCGGGTGATCCCGCTGTACGACACGACCGACGTCGAGCGCGCGCTGGAGCAGTTCCGCCCGCACGCCTACGGGGAAACGTTCGAGGTCCGGCCCGACCTGTCGGTCGCGTTCCACGAGGCGGGGCACATCCTGGGCTCGGCGCACGTGGAGGCGCGCTGGAAGGAGAACGGGCGCTCCGGATCGCTGGTCTACACGGGAGACCTGGGGCGGCTGCACCGGCCCATCATCCGCGACCCGGCCCCGCTCCCGCACGCCGACCACCTGATCACCGAGGGGACCTACGGCGGGAAGACCCACCCCGACGAGCCCTCGCTCCTGGCCGCGCTCGAGCGTGTGGTGCGCGAGGCCGTGGATCGAGGCGGCCGGATCGTGATCCCCGCCTTCGCCGTCGGACGGACCCAGGAAGTGGTGCACGCGCTGAACCAGCTCGAGGCCGAGAAGCGGATCCCCACGCTCCCCGTCTACCTGGACAGCCCCCTCGCCAACGAGGTGCAGGCGATCGTGGCGCGGCACACGGAGGTCTTCGACGAGGAGACCTGCGCGGCGCTCGCGCGCGGCGAGGATCCGCTCGGCATGCGGCGCGTGATCGCCGTGCGGGAGCCGGCGGAGTCGATGAAGCTGAACGACAAGCCCGGTACGTTCGTGACGATCGCGGCGTCGGGGATGTGTGAAGCGGGGCGGATCCTCCATCATCTCCACCACACGGTGGAGGATCCGCGCCACACCATCCTGATCGTCGGCTACCAGGCCGAGGGGACGCTGGGGAAGCGCCTGGTGGACCGGCTGCCCGAAGTCCGGATCTTCGGGGACCCGCACACCGTGCGCGCGCGGGTAGAGGTGCTGAACGGCTTCAGCGCCCACGCCGACCATCCGGCCCTGGTGGCGCAGGCCGAGCATTGCCGCCCCTCGGCCGGGTGCGCCATCGTGCACGCCGACCTCGAGCGGGCCGAGGCGCTTCGCGCCGCGCTCCCCTCGGGGTGGAACAGCCGCATCCCGCTCGAGGGGGAAACGTGGGACCTCGGATGAGCCGCGACGGCGGACACCCGCGCTCGCCCGGATTCCGGGTGGGGGACCGCGTCGTGCATCGCGCGTTCGGCGAAGGGCTGATCGTCGAGGTGCGGGAGCGGGACGGCTTCGAGGTGCTGGAGATCGCGTTCGCGAACGGCATCCGCCGCCTGACGTCGCTCTATCCGCTGGAGCCCGCCCGCGGCGCGGGGCGCGCGACCGGCCCGCCCTCCGTCGCGTCGGCTCCGGCCGCCGCCTCGGTGCGCCTCGGTCTCGACCTGCCGACCAGGGGACAGTTCCGGATCGCGCCGGGCGCCGAGGACCTGGTCCAGCGCCTCCTCACCGGCCCCTACGACGCGGCGCGCGAACACGAGCTGCGCCTGCGCGTCGAGCGCTACTCGCTCCACCGCGGCTTCGACCGCCTGCTCTGCCTGGACCGCCTGCACGACGTCCAGCACTACGGCCACCAGATCCAGGCGTGCGCCACGGCGCTTCGCCGGATGCGGGGGCGCGCGCTCCTCGCCGACGAAGTGGGGCTGGGGAAGACGATCGAGGCGGGGCTCGTGCTCAAGGAGTACCTGCTGCGCGGCCTCGTCCAGCGCGCGCTGGTCCTGGTGCCGGCGTCGCTCGTCGAGCAGTGGGACCAGGAGCTGCGGCGGAAGTTCGACCTCGAGTTCGCCATCCTGAAGCACGGCACCCCCTGGTGGGAGGAGCCGCTCCTGCTCGCCTCGATGGACACGGCGAAGCTCCTGCGCCACCGGGAGAAGGTGGCCGCGGCCTCGTTCGACCTCGTGATCGTGGACGAGGCGCACCGGCTGAAGAACCAGAAGACGCTTGCCTGGAAGTTCCTCGACCGGCTGGCGCCGCGCTATCTCCTGCTCCTCACCGCCACACCGGTTCAGAACGACCTGCACGAGCTGTACAACCTGGTCCAGCTGCTCCGCCCCGGGCTCCTCGGTACCTACCGGACGTTCGGCCGGGAGTTCATGCGGCGCGGCGACCGGCGCATGCCGCAGAACACCCAGCGGCTCGCGAACCTCCTCTCCGAGACGATGATCCGCACGACGCGCGCGAGCACCTCGATCCGCTTCCCGAAGCGCGAGGTCACGAACGTCCTGTTCGACCAGAGCCCCGCCGAGCGGGCGCTGTACGAGAACGTGACGCGCCTCGTGCGCCGCCTGGTGCAGTCGCAGCGGGAGAACCGTCGTGGGGCGATCAAGCTCACGCTCCTCACGCTCCAGAAGGAGATCGGCTCGAGCACGTTCGCCGCGGCGCCCACCCTGGCCAAGCTGCTCGCGCGCGAGACGCCCGGGCAGGCGCGCAACGAGCTGGAGGCGCTGCTCCACGGCGCGCGCGCCATCGAGACCAACGCGAAGTTCGAGGGGATCCAGAAGCTCGTGACCTCCTCGCGCGACAAGTTCGTCGTCTTCACCCAGTTCCGCGCCACGCTCGAGTTCCTGGCGCGGTCGCTGCGCGCGATGGGGGTGAAGACGGCGGTCTTCCACGGGGCGCTCTCCCTGCGCGAGAAGGAGGCCGCCATCGCGCAATTCAAGGATCGCGCCCGCGTGCTCGTGAGCACGGAGGCGGGCGGCGAAGGGCGGAACCTCCAGTTCTGCCACCTGCTCGTGAACTACGACCTCCCCTGGAACCCGATGCGGATCGAACAGCGAATCGGGCGTCTCCACCGGCTCGGGCAGACGCACGACGTGCACGTCTTCAACTTCACGGCGAGGAACACCGTCGAGAACTACGTGCTCGAGATCGTGCACGAGAAGATCAACCTCTTCCGGGCCGTGATCGGGGACCTGGACATGGTGCTCGGCCCCTATGCCGAGGCCGGGTCGTTCGAGGACGCCGTCTTCACGATCTGGGCGAACGCGAAAGGGGACCGGGACCTGGAGCGCGAGTTCGGCAAGCTGGGCGCGGCGCTCCTGGTGGGACGCAAGCGCTACGAGGCGGTCGAGGACCTCGACCGGAAGCTCCTCGACGGAGAGGACAATGGCGGGACGTAAGCGATCCGGCGAGGGCCCGCGCGCCGAGCTGCCCGAGATCCTGGCGGCCATCCTCGAGACCCGGGGCGCCGAGGTGGCGCGGCGCGGGGGAGGCGTGTGGGAAGCGGCACTTCCCGAGCCGCTCGCCAAGGAGCTCGGCACCGACCGGGTGCGGCTGGTGGCCTCGCCCGCCGGGCGCGCCGCCCGCGGCGCCGAGGCGGACGCCGCGATGACCGAGCGGATCCTCCTGATCGGACGCTCGATGGGCACGGTGACGCGGCTGGTCGCGCGCGCCCCCCTTCCCAAGGGAATCGAGGCGCCTCCGCAATGGGTGCGGCTCCACTGGCGGATCCGGTATGGCAGCGACGACCTCCCCGAGGAGCTGCTCGCGCAGACCCTGCCGATCGCGGCCACGAGCGGGGTCCGCGCGCCGCGTGACGGGGTGCTGCGCGCCCCGACCGAGAAGGAGGCTGACCTTCTCGACACGCCCGATCCCGAGCGGCTCACGCGCGCCTGGCATCGCGCGCTCCGGCAGCTCGAGCTTCGGATCCGGACGAGGCTCCGCCCGCACGAGGACCGCGTGCGGCGCGAGCTGCATCGCGAGATGCGCACGCTGAGCGTGCACTTCCGGTCGCTGATCGCCGAGGAGCGCGCGGGGCGGCGCCGGCGCCCCGAGGACGGGGAGGCGGGGCGGATGCTGCAGCTGAAGGAGGACTGGGAGCGGAAGCTCGCCGCGGCCGTGCGGCAGCGCGCCTTCGACACCGAGGCGCGGCTCGTGGCCGCCGCGCTGATCACCCTGCTCCCGCCCGTTTGACACTCCCCGGTCGCCGGGGTAGACTCGACGACTCGTTCTTCGACGCTCATCCCTTGGAGTCTCGCGCCATGTCGACCCATCTCGTGAAGCACCAGAAGCTCACCAAGCGGCAGATGAAGGAGGATCCGCTCGTCACCGCGGCGTTCCGGGCCACCGAGGTCTGGGAGCGCTTCGGACGGACCATCCTGATCGCCGCCGGCGGGATTCTTGTTCTCGCCCTGCTCGTCTTCTTCGTCCTCCGCACCCGGGCGCAGGCCGAGCAGCGCGCGATGGGCGACCTCTTCCGCGCGCAGGTGGCGCTGACGCAGGGAGACGCGCAGTCGGCGGCGCCGATGCTGAAGGAGCTGGTCGACAACTCTCCGGGGACCCGGGCGGCTCGTGACGCGATGCTCCTCCTCGGCGACGCGATGATGACGCAGCGCAATCCGAAGGAAGCGGCCACCTGGTACCAGAAGTTCGTGGACAAGGCGGGCGGCGACAAGGCGCTCGAGCGCGCCGGCTACCTCGGACTGGGCGCGGCGCTCGAGGACGGGGGACAGTTCGTGCCCGCGGCCGACGCCTACGCCAAGTCGGCGGAGCGCGCCGTCAGCGACAACGATCGCGGGCGCGCCATGCTGTCCGAAGCGCGGAGCCTCCTGCGGGCCGGCCAGACCCGGAAGGCCATGGAGATCTACCAGAAGACCACGACCCTCCCGGGCGCGGAGGTGCCGATCAAGGACGCGGCCAACACGCACTTGGGAGAGCTCTCGGTCACCGCACCCGCGGCGCCCTGAACCGGCGCCGATGCCGGCGCGTCCCATCCTGCTGGCGCTCGTCTGGCACATGCACCAGCCGAGCTACCGCGACCCCGTGTCCGGGCGTTCCTTGCTTCCCTGGACGCGGCTCCACGCGACGAAGGACTACCGCGACATGGTGGACCTTCTGCGCGCCTACCCCCGGGTTCACTGCACGTTCAACCTGACCCCCGTCCTGCTCGATCAGCTCGAGCGGATCGCGGCGGGGGACGAAGACGAGGCGCTGCGCCTC
>DASSLZ010000234.1:0-5291 GCA_035689165.1 Candidatus Eiseniibacteriota bacterium
GCACCCCTCCCTTATCGGTGTACTTGAGGGCGTTCCCAAGCAGGTTCAGCAGGACCTGCCGGGCCCGAACCGGGTCCAGCCGGGCGGGGAGCGGGCCCTCCGGAAGCTCGGCGGCGATCGCGAGCCCCCGGCTCGCCGCGAGCGAGGCGACGGCGTCGAGCGCTTCCCGCACCGGGCCGCGGACGTCCCCGTCGGTCATGGAGAGCTGGAAGCGCCCCGCCTCGACCTTCGCCAGGTCCAGGATGTCGTTCAGGAGCCCGAGGAGGTGCTCGGCGCTCGTGCGGATCCGCTGCGCGAAGTCGCGGGCCTCAGCCTCGGACTCGTGGTTGCCCTGCTCGATCAGGCTCGCGAAGCCGATGACGGCGTTGAGCGGCGTGCGAAGCTCGTGCGAGGTGTTCGCGACGAACTCGCTCTGGGCCTGACGCGCCTCCTCCAGCTCGGCGACCGCGCGTTGGAGCTGCTCGTTCAGGAGCGCGAGCTCGCGCGTGCGGTTTTCGAGATCGGCCTCGCGCTCGCGGCGCTCGGTCACGTCGTGGCCCAGGAGCACGAGGGCGCTCAGCTTGCCCTGCCGGTCCACCGCTGGGGAGAGGCGCACCTCGGCGGGGAAGCGGGAGCCGTCGGCGCGCACGAAGCAGACCTCGCCCGAGAATTCGCGCTCCCCGTCCAGCGCGCCGACCAGCCCGAAGGGCTCCTCGCCGGCCCCGAGCATCGCCATCGATTCGAGCGGCCGTCCGGTGAGGCCGCCGGGAGCGGCGCCGAGCGCGCGCTCGGCGGCCGCGTTCGCGTAGGTCACCAAGCCGCCGAGGTCCAGTCCGAGCAGGATCTCGCCCGTGCCCATCGTGAACAGCGCGAGCATCTGATCGCGCCGCTCCATCCGGATCCGCTTGAGTCCGACCAGGACCTGCGTGGCCATCCAGCGGAAGAGCGCGAGCTCGTCCGATTCCGGCTCGCGTCCGCCGGGAAGCAGGCACTGGAGCACGCCGACCGTCTCCGCGCCGTCCACGAGCGGGATCGACACGACGCCCGGCCCCGCGGGCCGGGGCTCGGCGGGAGCCTTACCGCCGGCCTCGGCCCCGCGCTCGGCGAATCGGCGGAAGCGCGCCCCGGGAGCGTCGCGCAGGTACATGGTCCAGCGGTCGATCCCGCTCCCGCTCGCGATGGCGTCCAGGGCCAGCCGCACCAGTTCCTCGTCCGACTCCGCGCGGGCGAGCGCGTCGCCGACGCGGTAGATCGCGACCTGGGCGCGCAGGCCGCGCAGGCGGTCGAGCGCGGCCAGCCCGCGCCGCGCGCGCCAGGCGGCGAAGGAGGCAATGCCCAGCACCAGCACACCGGCCGCGGCCGCCGTCTGAGCGCGGCGGGCCTTAGCGGCCGCGGCGATCGCGCCGCCGTCCATCTCGATCCCGGCGACCGCGACCGTGCGGCCCCGCTCGTCCTTAACGGGCGCGAACGCCGCGATCACCGCGGCGCCGGCCGCGGGGGAGACCACCGGCTTCCGGTCCGCCTCCTCCAGCGATATGCCGGCGGGGGCGTGGTAGCGCGGATCAGGGCGCGGCTCGGGCGCCGCGCCGGCGCCGGCGCCGGCCGGTTCGATCGCGCGGCCGCCGTCCACCTCGAGCAGGACCCTCGGATCCCCCTTCGACCCCGCCTCCAGGAGGAGGATCCGGCGTATCGAGGCGTCGTTTCGACGCAGCGCGACGAGCTGCGACCGGATCTCGCGCGCGAAGCGGGCCTCGGGGGCGCTTTGAACGGCGATGTCCGCTTCCTCGGGAGCGATGGAGCCGGCGAGCGCCGCCGCGAGGTCGAGCAGGCGATGCTCCCCCTGGCGCGCGACGGCGCGCCCGGCGTGAGCTCCGAAAAAGAGCGCCGCCGCCACGGCCAGCGCCGCCGCGGCGGTCGCCCAGGCCAGCGTTCCGCCCACGACCCGGCGCAACATCGCGCGGCGGCTCATGCCGCCCGCCGATTCGACGGACCTTGGAGCGGGCAACCGTGGTTCCACCATGCGATTCACTCTCCCGGGGCAAGACGGAAAGGGGCTCTTGGCCTATCGGCATCAAGCGTCGGAAACTGGAGCGGGAAGGGGAGGCGAGGATTCCGCGCGGTCGTTCTAGCGTTCGAAGCGCCAACGGGATACTATCTGCCCCCGTGCGTTCGATCCCCGTCGCCGCCTTGATGCTCGCGCTCGCCGCCACCCTCTTGGGGGGGTGCTCGGAGCGCGCGTCGCGCATCACCGGCAACGAGCGGCTCCTCCGCGGCGACCAGGGGCTGGGGACCACGATCCAGTCGGATACGCTCGTGGACCGCGACACGTACGTGACGCCGGCCACGACCGCCGTGCGGGGCCCGGCCCTCCTCGTGGGAATCCTGGGCACGTACGAATCGCGGGCCCTTTTCCGCCCGTCGACCTGGACCCTTCCCGACACGCTCGTTACGACCGTCATCGACACGATCCGCTTCCGCGTGGATTTCGATCCCCGCGTGGACCGCTACCTGACCGGGAACCGGGTTCTTGCGCTCAACAGGGCGGCGGCATGGGACACGACGAACGTGGGGTGGCCCGGCCCTGCCCTGGGCCCGCTGCTCGGGACCAGCCCCGACGCCCAGGCGCCCTTCACGATCGAGCTCGGAGCTTCCGCGATCAGCCAGGTCCGAGCCTGGGCGGCGGACCCGACGTTCCCAGGGTTCGTCCTGAGCATCGACAGCGGCACCGGCGTGCGCGGATTCCTCGCGGGGACCGGCCGGATCGAGATCGTCTACCACACGACTCTCGCGCCGACGACGCACGTCACCAAGGTGACGCGACTGCCCACCGATCTCTCGATCCAGACCCCGGCCGCGCCCGCCTCCGGATCGGAGAGCACGCTCCTCCTGGGCGGCCTCTTCCAGTCCGAAGTGATCCTCCGCGCTCCCGTGGCGCCCCCTCCGGCGGGATTCTCGATCAACGCGGCCCGCTTCGTGGCGCATCTGCTGGGCCCCGTCTCGCCCGACACGGTGGAGATCAAGGCCTACCGCATCCGGAACGCATGGACCGAGGGGGTCTCCGTCGACAGCACCCTGGGGCTGGACGCCAAGCCGCTCGAGACCTTGACCGGCGTCCGCGTCGTCGCGGGCGATTCGCTCACGATCCCGATCCCGATCTCGCTCGCCCGGGAATGGTCGGCCGATTCCACGTCCAACAAGGGGATCCTGATCCGCGTGACCAACAGCTTCTATGCCTCGGAGATCGAGATCGGCTCGCGGGAGTCCGCCACGCCGCCGGTGCTCCGGGTCAATACCACGAGCCCGCCGCCCGGGAGATTCTGAGATGAGCCCTCTCCGGAAGTCCTGGATGGCGCGGCTTCGACCCGCGGCGCCTTTCCTCGCGGCGGCGCTGATCGCGATCCCGGCATCCGTCCGCGCCTCGTCGGCGTACTCGGCGGGTGGACTCGGCGAGCCCTCGCTGGAAGAGCCGGCGCGCCTGCGCGCGCTGGGCGGCGCGGGCGCGGCCGAGCACGGACCGCGCGCGTTCTCCCTCGTGAACCCGGCTTCCGTCGCCGAGGTGGACCATCTGATCCTCGAGGGAACCGTGATGCCCTCGATGCGCCGCGTCAGCGCGCTCTCCTTTCCGGGCGAAACCGCGCGCGAGACGGTCGTCCCGTCGCTGCGAGCCCTCGTCCGGGTCCCGGGGCGCTTCACCCTGGGCGGCGCCTATCTCGTCGGCACGAACGGACGCTTCGGGATCGACCGTCCGGAGAGCTCGGGCGCGCCCTCCACGCTGCGCATCGACGGCGCGGGCGGCATCGACCTGATCCGGATCACCCTCGCGCGGCGACTCAGCCCCTCGGTCAACCTGGGCCTCGATTACGAAGTGATCGTGGGCAGCTTCCGCGAGGACTGGGCGCGCGATTTCGTGGATCCGGCGCTGATCACCACGCGCGATACGCTCGAGACGACGTGGGAGCGGCAGGGGCGGTGGCGTTTCGGCGCCCAGGTGCACCGCGGGACCTGGTCGCTCGGCGGCGTCTACGAGCTGGCGCGCCGGCTGCCCCTGGCGACGACGCAGCGCACCGCGGGCACCTTCGTGCGGCAGGAGCACCGCAATCTCACCATCCCCTCGGGATTCGCGGTGGGGGGGATGGCGCCGATCACCGATCGCCTGCGCGCGGTGGGGCAGTACCGGCGCGCCGATTGGAGCCGGGAGTCCCTGTTGAGCGACCGGGTCGACTTCCGCGCCGAGCAGCGCTGGAGCTTCGGCCTGGAGCTGCTCCCGGCGGCGGACGCGACGCGTTTCCTGACCCGCCTGCCGCTCCGGGTGGGCGCCTCCGTTCTCACCTGGCCCGATCTTTTGGTCCGCGCCGACGCGACCGACATCTCCGGCGGCACGGCGGGGGTCAAGGAAGTCGCGTTTTCCCTGGGGACGGGACTCCGGAGTCAGGATCGAGGCGGTGCGGTGGATCTCTCCCTGGAAGCAGGGTCGCGCGGGGACAAGGACGCGCTCGGGGTCAGCGAGAAGTTCCTGCGGCTGGCGATCAGCCTACAGGTCAGCGACGACACCTGGAAGTGACGCGACCCGGTCGGCGACCCGCCGCGCGCGGCGCGCCGGGGCCGGCTCGCCGCAGCGGTCGCACCGGGCGAGGAGCCTCGCCCGCTCTCCGTAATCCAGCACCGTAGTCACGAACGCCGCCGTCGCGTCCAGCGAGGGGCAGATTCCGTCGGCGCCTCCGCTCGCGGGGTCGAGCCGCTCGGGCAGGAGTCCCGTGCCCTCGGCGCGCGCCGCCGCCCAGAGCAGAAGAATCCGCGCCTCCTCCAGGTCCTGCGATTTCCGCGCCACCCGGATCATGTGCTGCGCCAGCCAGAGCGTCGGCGCGACCGAGGGGCGGCCCGCCGCGCGGTCGCGATCGGGACCCGGCCCCGCCGCGTCCGCCTCGTGCCGCGCGAGCCCCGCCACGCCGGAGCGCACCCACAAGGCGCCGCGCACCGCCGCGCACGTGGCGCGGACTCGCGGATCCTCGGGCTCGAGGTCGTCGAAGAGCCCGAGCCAGAGGAGCGTCGCGTCCAGGGTGGCGTCCAGCCGCCGCTCTCCCTCTTCCATCACCACCGAGCGCAGGAACCGCCCCCGCTCCGGATCGTAGAGCGCGCGCGAGACCGCGCGGCCGAGCATGTCGGAGGCGGCGAGCCACGCGCGGGCGCGGGCCGTCTCGCCGAAGAGCGCCGCCATGCGCGACGCGGCCCGAAGCCCGCCGCGCACCGCAGCGGCCGTCGCGGCGTGAGCCCCCCAGCGCTCGTCCCCCCAGGGGTTGCTCCAACGGTCGGCG
>DASSLZ010000235.1:0-6040 GCA_035689165.1 Candidatus Eiseniibacteriota bacterium
GATCCGGCGAGGCCGAGGAAGAAGACGAGCAGGAACGCCGTCCCGACGTGCGCGGCGACCAGGTAGAGGCGCCCCGCGCGCCGCGCCTCGGCCCGGTCATGGCGCAGCGTCACGAGGAACCAGGAGGCGATCGTCATCATCTCCCACGCCGCCAGGAAGAGCACGCCGTTCCGCGCGGCGACCACCAGCGCCATGCTCGCCACGAGGAGGTTGAACGCGAGCCAGGCGGCGGCGCCGCGCCGCCCCGCCCCAACGCGTCCATAGCCTGCCCCGTAGACCGCCGCGAGCGCGGACAGGCCGTAGATCGCCGTGAGGAAGAAGGCCGAGAGCGCGTCGATCTCCAGGCTGAAGGACGCGAGGGGAAGGCTCCAGGGGAGACGGAGCGATTCCGAGGGGTGGCCGAGCAGCACGCGGACGGCGGGAACCAGTCCGAGCGCGCATCCGACGACCGCTCCGCCCGCGCCGGCCCGCGTCCCGGCCCCGCCGCGGGAGAAGATCCATGACACCAGGCCCGATAGGACAAGCGTTCCTACGGACGCCAGAAACCAGGAGATCGGACGGCCCCTTCCCTGGTGTGGGACGGCTCTCGAATCGACGCGCACCGGAAAAAAGGACAAGCGGCCGTCGGGACCCTACCTCATGCGGCGGCGCGCGGCAAGGTCCGGGGCGTCGCGACCGCGCCCCACGTGCCTAACGCAGGAGCACGACGCGTCCCGTGGCGATGCCCTCGGCGGCTTCGATCCGGAACCAGTAGAGGCCGGAGCCCAGTGGTCGTCCGTGATCGTCGCGGCCGTCGATCGCGACGGTGTGCGCGCCCGTGCCGATCCGATCCATGAGGAGCGTGCGCACCCTCCTTCCCCGGGCGTCGAACAGCGAAACGCGCGCGGATCCGGCCCGGGTCGTGACGAAGCGCAGATTGCCGGCCGGACGCATGGGTAACGGCGCCAGCGACGCGGCCAGGGGCGCATGCCGCCCGTCGACGACGCGCAGCGTGGCCGTCCCCTCGAACGAATCCCCGGTTCGGAGCCGTCCGCTCACATCGAGCGACACCGCGCCCGGCATGAGGCGCGGATCGAGAGACGCTCGCGGGAAGCGGAGCAGGAGGTCGGCCCTGCCGTTGGCGTCGTGATCGGCCACCTCGGCCACGCCGCCATCGGGCGCAACGCCGGCGAGGCGCACGCTCCCGGCGTCGATCGCGTCCGCGCGCGCGCCCGAGGGCTCGATCAGCGCATCCACCCATGGAGCGCGGCTGGCGAGATCGATCGTCTCCGGAATCAGGGCCACGTCCACGCTGACGATGCCGACGGAAGTGCCCGGCGAGGGCGCGGGAGCGAACGGCCGGACCAGCGGGACCATGCTCTTCAGCGCCGAGATCGAAGCGAAGCGGTTGGCCCCCTGGCCGACGAGGATCGCGAAGATGATCTCCTGGGACTCGCCGGGCGCCATCGAGAAGGGCCCCGTGGAAAGCATCAGGCGCCGGTCGGCGGGATTGGAATCGAGCCAGTTCGTGGCGCTGCTCGGCAAGCTGGGATCCAGTCCCGAGACGGGGTACCGGGTCTCCGGCTGGAGCGGATCATCGAGGACGTGCCACGGCGTTCCATCCGCTCGGACTCCTCGCATGTACGCGTACGATTCGCCAGCGTTGGCGGGGTCCGTTCCACCGATGTACTTGTCGAACGAGGTCATCCCGAGGGTGTCGGACACGCCCACGGACGGCGATACGATCGCCCCGCGGATCAAGGTGATCCCCACGGCGGGCGGGCTGCTTCCGTAAACGGGATCGGCGTTCGTCGCGTTGTAGCAGTAGCCCAGAGCCAGCGTCGTGTCGCACCCCACGAGATCATCGATGGCCCCGCCCAGGTCCGGATCGCACCAGATCGACACGTAGGCCGAATCGAGCGTGTCCGGTCCCTTCGCGGTCACCTTCCATTTCACGAAGATCGTCTTCCCGAGCGCTGCCGGGCCGCTGTAGGCGCATACGGTCTGCTGGACCTCGACGCCGAGAGGGTTGGTGGACCCGGCGGTGTTGTGGTGAACGAGCGGATTGGCGTCGTTGAACACGCTCCAGATCGTCGCGTCCCCGAAGAGGAGGGGATGGCCCGAGCCCTCCATGGGCCCGCCCTGCGACGCGTAGTCGGCCAGGTCTCCCGGCGACAGTTGATTGGCCGCGTCGAAGGCGAAGTTGTGAAACGCGGGCTGGTCCGCTTGATAGCTCCCGCCCGACATCGGTCCGGGCCAGTATTCCTGGGCGTATTCGCCCAGCGCCACGCGAACGGCGCCGTTGACCTTGGCGCCGATCCAGATCCCCGCGGCGAACAGGGCCGTCTTGACCGTGCCGGTCGGGTAGACCAGCCCGCCGTTGCCCGTAGCGATATCGTAGGCGAGGGAGCCGTGGTTGGAGACCAACATGTCCAGCTGGTTCACGGCCATGTGGTCGTCGTGATCGAAGAGAGACGCGGAATGCTCCGTAGGCCGGGCCAGACCGGGCAACGGAACGGCGAGGGCCGATGGCGCATGGGCCAGGACCGTGATGGCGAGGAAAAGCGTCAGGCGAGGGCGCATCGAGTATCTCCGGCGGAACGGTGGAAGCACGCGGGGAGACAGCTTCGAGTTTGCTCCCGCCGGCGCGCGCCGTCCAGCCGTCTCCATCCCGAACGGCGGATCCAGGGGAGCGGGCGCCCCCGCGCCATCCTACTTTGGTACCGCTTGCGCGGGCCCCCGCGGCGGGCGGACCCTCATCCTCGAGGTGGTCGAGCCGAGGAGGGGCGAGCCATGCCGAACACGATCGGTGATCGAAGCGAAGAGAAGGGCTTCTATTTCCTGACGTCCAGCCGGCTCCGCTGGGAGCCGGCCGCATGCGGGCCGGGCGAAGTGCGCCGGCTGTACGTGGATCCCACGGACCGGATCGAAGCGCGCCTGGTGCGCTTTCCCGCCGGGGCGGTGACGGCGGGCGCGCCCGAGCTGCTCGGCCCGGAAGTGTACGTCGTCTCGGGCGAGTTCGAGGCCGACGGGGAGCGCCTGAGGGAGGGCGATTTCCACCGGACCGTGGGCGCCGCGGTCGACGGCCGCACCGAGGCGGGCTGCATCCTGTTCACCCTGCGCGAGTGCGCGCCCTCGGCGGGGACCGGCGAAGCCCCGGACGTCGGCTCGATGTGCGGGGCCGACACGATCCGCGTCGTGGAGCGCCGCTGGACCGACACGGGACCCGGCATGCGGTACAAGCGGCTGATGCGCGACCCGGCCCACCACATCGAGATCACGCTGGTGCAGCTGGATCCGGGCGCCGCCTACCCCGGCCATCGCTATGTCGGCGCCGAGGAGATCTTCATCCTGCGGGGCGACTGCCTCTGCGAGGGTCGAAAGCTGGGTTACGGCGATTACCACCGGTCGGTGGAGGGCGCGGTGCACCGGCCCGCCGCCACCGACGGAGGCTGCGAGTTCATCCTGGTTCGCCACGGTATGCCCGACTAGCGCGCGCGGCGTCCGTGGCAGGAGGGGCCCCGTTCCGGGGCCCTTTTCGTTTGGGGGTGGACGCCCGCTCGGCCGTGATATATCTTTTAGATATGTCACGACCCCGATCGCGCTCCACCCCCTTCGCCATCCTCGGCCTCCTCGGATTCGAGCCGATGTCGGGCTACGACATCCGGAAGGAGGTCGCCGCGAGCATCGGCTACTTCTGGAGCGAGAGTTACGGACAGATCTATCCGGCCCTGCGGGAGCTCTCCCGGGACGGACTGATCCGGGTGAAGCCGGGAACGCCCGAAGGGGGCCGCGAGCGCCGCGTCTACGAGATCACGGCGAAGGGCCGCCGGACGCTCGCGGCCTGGAGGGCGGAGCCGCCGCGGCCGGCGCCCGTTCGAAACGAGCTCCTTCTCAAGCTGTTCTTCGGGGCTCCCGGCGGCAGCGGCGGCGAGATCGCGTGGCTCGAAGCGCTCGCGACGAAGGAAGCCGCGCAACGGCGCGAATTCCGACGCATCCGCCGGCAGCTCCTGGAGGAGCGTCGCGATCATCCCAGCCTTCCCTACTGGCTCGCCGTGGTGGCTTACGGCGAGCATCACTCCCGGGCCGCCCTCCGCTGGGCGCGCGAGACGTCGAGCGCGCTCCGCGGCCTCGGTACCGCGCGCCGGAAACGGGGGCCTCTCCATGAATGAAACCCTGGGGGCGAACGAAGCGGCCCCTTCGGACCGGCTGATCGCGCCGGTCCGCCACACCGTCATCCTGGTCGCGATCCTGCTCGCGATCGCAGCATACGGCGTCTACGGGCAGCACATGGCCGCCAAGGCATCGCCGGCCGACACCCGCGGGTCGATGCTGCCGCTCTACCTGACCCTACTCGTCGCCGAGTGGGCCCTGGTCCGCTACGTCATGGTGGGTCTTCGGAAGGGAGCGACGCCGTTCCGCGAGCTCCTGGGACGGCGGTGGACCGGATGGAGAGACGTGTTGCGGGACGTCGCGATCGCGCTCGCGGTCTTCGCGATCTGGACCGCGGGCTCCAGCTTCGTGGATCAGCTCACCCACGCCGAGACCCCGAAGGCCGTCGAGAACATGCTGCCTCGCGGGGGTGCCGAGATCGCCGTCTGGGTTCTGCTCTCGCTGTCCGCGGGCTTCTGCGAAGAGGTGGTCTACCGCGGCTACCTCCAGCGCCAGCTTCAGGCCCTGACCGGGAGCGGCCTCGCCGCGGTGGCCCTCCAGGCCGTGATCTTCGGCATCTCGCACGGGTACCAGGGCGCGCGGAACGTGCTCTTCATCACGGTCTACGGCGCGCTCTTCGGCGCGCTCGCCCTCTGGCGGCGGAGCCTCAAGCCCGGGATGATCCTGCACGCGTGGACGGACATCTTCGGAGGGATCTTCCAGAGGAGCTTCTAGCCCGCGGAGGGCGACCTATCTCCGGCGGATCCGCCAGTCCTCGGCCAGGATCGCCCACCGCTCGTGATCGCGCCAGCGGCCGCGGATCTTGAGGTAGCGGCGCGAGTACCCTTCCCGCACGAAACCCAGCTTCGCGACCAGCGCGAGCGAGGCCGCGTTGTCCGGCTGGATGTTGGCCTCCACGCGGTGTAGGCCCATCGTCGTGAACGCGTGGTTCAGCGTGAGCGCGATCGCCTCGCTCATGAGCCCCTGCCCCGCGTAGGCCGCGCCGAGGTAGTAGCCGAGATACGCGCTGCGAAAGACGCCCAGCACGATCTGGCTCAGCTCGACCGCGCCCACCACGGCGCCGTCGGCGCGCCGCTTGACCAGGAGGCCCAGGAAATTCGGCTGGCGGCAGGCGGCGAGATAGCGTGCGTAGTGCTCGTGCGTGGTCGGGGTGAAGGCGCGCCCCCGGTGGAACTCGAGGCTCGCGCGGTTCATCTGCAGGAGCGCGGCTTCGTCCCCGGGGCGCGGCGGCTCCAGGAGTACGCGTGGCGGCACGATCAGCGGCTCGGGACGTTCAGGGAATCGAGACCCGGGAGGCGCTCACCAGAGGTGGACGCGCTTCTCCGGAGGAAGGTAGTACTTGGAGCCGGGCCCGACGTCGGGGAAGGCGGCGTACCATCCATCGTCGTTTCGCCCGCCCAGCCGGAGCGAGGGATCGCTCATCAGCGCGACGATCGCTTCGGGCGTGTCCGCGTGCGCGATGCGCTGGAGGTCGCCGGCCGCGGGCTTCATGCCGGCCGCGTCGATCCCCTTGCGGTCCACGAACGCGTCGTAGAGGTCGCGGAGCTTCTTCTCCTCGTCCGTGAGGTTCGGCCGCGCGTGCAGGTCGGCGATGACGGCCTTCATCCGGTCTTCGTTCCTGAGGCCCATCTCCAGCCCCACGCCGGACCCGGGGCGATCCGGCGGAATGGTGGCGGTCTTGAGCCAGCTGCCGTTGGCGTACACGTAGAAGTCGTCGCCCGGATTGCCGGAGCGGTCCAGGTAATCCAGATTCAGTCCCCAGGGAGGCACGTCGGGAGCGGCGAGGACTGTCGCGGGCGCGAGCAGGACGCAGGCAAGGGCGAGAACGAGGGCTTTCACGGCGGGTCTCCGGGATCCGAGGACGCTGGGACCGGGATCGGATGACGAA
>DASSLZ010000236.1:0-4487 GCA_035689165.1 Candidatus Eiseniibacteriota bacterium
TCCCGGCAGCAGCACCACGCCGTCGCGATCGTAGAACCCCATCTTCCCGCCCAGGACGCCCTTCACGGGAATCAGCGAGCCGTGCGCTTCGAGGTCGGAGCGGAGCTGATTCACGGGATCGGTCAGGCCGGCGCGGCGGAGCGCCGCGATCTCGTCGGCCGATAAGAACACGCCGCGCTCGCCGGTGCCTCCCGCACGCATCGCCTTCGCCGAATCGAGCGCCGCGCGCGCCTGCCTCAGCGCCTCATCGGCGCGCTTGTGCTCCCGCTCGGCGCGTCCCCAGATGAAGACGAGCGCGAGGATGAGGGCGATGACGAGGTAGGCGAACCGTCGAATGAAGCCCATGGCTAGATCCCTGCCGACCGCGGCCGAACGTCCGCGGAACTAGTCCTTCCAGCGCGCGATGAAGATGTTCGTTTCGTGCGAGGCGACGTCGGCGCGGTTGGAGGCCCAGACCAGGAAGCGGCCGTCCGGGCTGAAGTGGGGGAAGCCGTCGAAGCCCGGAGCCGTGGTGACCTGCTCCGCCTTGCCGCCGCGCGTGTCGAGCAGCCAGAGATCGAACTCGCGCGGTCCCGCGGCGCCGGAGTTCGAGGCCCAGATGATCCGCTTCCCGTCGGGATAGAACGTGGGGCAGAAATTCGCGGCGCCGTTCTGGGTCAGCTGCTTCACCCCGGTGCCGTCGGCCCGCATGACGTAGATCTCCAGCTCGCCCGGGCGGATCAGCCCCTTCTTCAGCAAATTCTGATAGTCGGTGAGCTTCTCTCCGGTCGGCCGGCTGGCGCGGAAGACGATCTGCGAGCAGTCGGGGCTGAAGAAGGCGCCGCCGTCGTAGCCCGGCGTGTGCGTCAGCCGCTTCACCTGCCCCGCCTCGTCCATCAGGTAGAGCTCCAGGTCGCCGTCGCGCGTCGAGGTGAAGACCAGCTTCCCGCCGCGGTGGCACCAGGTGGCCTCGGCGTCGTAGCCGGGCGAGTTCGTCAGGTTCTTCGCGTTCGACCCGTCCGGATTCGCTTCCCAGATGTCGTAGCCATCGTAGATCGCCCATACGTAGCCCTGCGACATGTCGGGCGAGGGCGGGCAGGAATCGGACGCGCCCTGCGTCGAGGAGTAGACGATCCGGTCGGCCTCGGGGTAGTCGAAGTAGCCGCACGTCGTGCGCCCCTTGCCGCTCGACACGCGCTTCATGTCCCCGGTCGAAAGGTCCAGCACGTACTCCTGGTCGCACTTCGCGCCGCGCGGCGTCGATTGCATGATCAGCTTCTTTCCGTCGGGGCTGAAGTACGCCTCGGCGTTCTCGCCGCCGAACGTGAGCTGGCGGATGTCGCTCAGGTGGCGCTCTCCCGGGGCCGCGGGGCCGTACGGCTTCCCCGCCTTCACCACGAAGTCATCGCCCGGGCGTCCGAGATAGAAGGAGTCCACCGCCGCCGCGCCGATCTCCGCACCGGGCGGGCCCGTCGGGCCCCCGCCCATTCCGGCGTGCGGGTTGCCGGGCATGGGAGGCGCCGCCGGCGCGGGGCCAGGCGCCGCCGGCGCGGGGCTCGGAGCCGCGGAGGGACCGACCTCGGCCCCCGGGCCCACGGCGGCCACGGTCACGGCACCGCTGTCGGCCGGCTCGCCGCTCGCGTGCGCGACGTGGGACACGTCCTGCGGCATCTTGGGCGCTTCCGCCTTGGCCACCGCGGGGCCGGCCATCCCCATCCGGGCCCGGTCGCCCAGCGTGACGCGGAAGGTCAAAGTGTCGCCGCCGCGCACGACCGTCACCTCGACCGTCTGTCCGGGGCGATGGTCTTGAAGGGCGTAGGTCATGTCGTAGAGGTTCTCGATGCGCGTGCCCGCCATGGAGACGACGAGGTCGCCTCCCTTGATGCCCGCGATCTCGGCGGGTCCGCCCCCGCGCACGTCGGCGAGCAGCACGCCCCCGTTCGCGCTCTCCATCGCCTTGAAGTCGGGCACGGTGCCGAGATAGGCGCCGTAGCCGCGGCTGTCGCCCGTCATCGTCGGCGCCGCGTTGGACCGCGCGTAGGTGAGCCGCTTGTCGCGCACGGCCGCGCGCTCGACGAGGACCTGCGTGAAGCGCGCGACGATGCCCCCGCCCTCGGCGTTGATCGTCGCGGGCTTGTCGTCGGGCGTGTGGTACTGCTCGTGCGTGCCGGTGAAGAGGTGGATCACCGGGATGCCCTTGGCGTAGAAGCTGGTCTGATCGGAGGGGCCATAGCCGTCGCCGCGCGCCGCCACGTCCAGCTTGGTGTCGACCGCAGCGTCGCGAAGGAGCGGCGCCCACTCCGGCGCCGACTCCAGGCCCAGCGCGATCAGCGTATTCCCGCGCAGGCGGCCCACCATGTCCAGATTCACCATCGCCGCGATCCGGTCGACCGGGATGGGGGGATGGTCCACCAGCCAGGCCGACCCGGCCAGGCCCACCTCCTCGCCCGAGAAGAGGCAGACGAGGACGGTGCGATGGCTGACCTGGCGCGCGAGGTCCTTGCGAAGGCCGTCGGCGGCGACGAGCACGGCCGCGTCGCCCGAGGCGTTGTCGTCGGCGCCATTGTGGATCGCGTGGTCGTTGGGGCGCATCGAGCTCTCGCCGCCCCAGCCGAGATGGTCGTAGTGCGCGCCGACCACCACGTACTCGTTCTTGAGGCGCCCCTTCCCGGGGATGATCCCGGCGAGGTTGTCGGAGTCGACGTACTTGTCCTCGACCGCGATCTTCCCGTGGATCGTGACCGCGCCGATCACGCGCGACCGGGGCGTGAGGTCGCGGTCCACGTCCTTCTGGAACGCGAGCAGGTCGATTCCGGCCTTGGCCAGCCAGCGCGACGCCGCGCTCAGCTTGACCTGCGCGACGGGAAGCCCCGCGGGGCTCTCGGGTCCGTCGTTCCGAAGCGCCGGGACCTTGTCGGTGCCCTCGTCCTGGAGCGGGCCGGTCACGAAGAGCACGGCGGTCGCGCCGCGCTCCCGCGCCTGCATCGCCTTGTAGCGGAGCGCCGACCAGCGGCTGGGGCGCTTGCCGTCGAAGGGAGAGCCGTCGTCCTTCTCCTGTGGCTCGTAGCGGAGCATCAGCGCGACCTTCCCCTTCAAGTCGATCCCTTCGAACTCCTGGTACCCGATCGCCGGCGCGTCGATGCCGTAGCCGCAGAACACCAGCGGTCCCGAGAAGTCGCCGCTGGAGGAGAACCCGAGCGGCGTCCAGTCCGTGGAGTCGAGCCCCTCGATGCGGTTGCCGGCCTTGAGCGTCACCCCGATCTTGATCGGGAAGCGCTGGCGATAAGAGCCGGCGAACGCGGGCTCGAGCTTGATCGCCTTCATGCGCCGCTCGATCCAGGTCGCCGCCTTGGCGATTCCGGCGGTCCCGATCCCGCGGCCTTCCATGGAATCGGCGGCGAGGGCGTAGACGGCGTCGTGGAACGCTCGCGTTCGCGCCGGATCGGGATGGGGAAGGGTGTCGGCGGAAGCGGGCGAGAGCGGCGGCGGCTCGGAAGCCTCCGACGGCGCGCCTGTGGTCGTATCGTCGTCGTCGTCCGGCGCCAGGGCGGCGCGCGTGGGCGCGACGATGGGGCCGCAGACGAGGAGGGCGCCGCACAGAAGTGCCAGGAGCGATGACCGGGAGATCACGTCCTCATCCTAGCATCCCCGGCGCCCACCGCGCTCTCGACATCTCGCGCGCGCCGGGTGCAGACTCCTGGGGAATCGCCATCGCGCCGCACGGTACCAAAGTCGCATTGTGCGGCTCTCTCATTCCGCGAAAGGCTCATCCCATGACGCTCAGTTTTCGGCTCGGTCTGATCGGACTTCTGGCCCTGGGCACAGCTCTCCTCCCGGCGAACCGCACGCTCGCGGGGGACGACTCCTCGGCGGTCTCGGCCACTGCCGCTGCGGCACCTGCACCGGCGGCCGGCGCCCCCGCGGCGAACGCCAAGGACACCACGCCCACCAAGGCGGACCTGGTCCAGCCGGCGGAGGTGGCCAAGGACCTGGCGCTGCCCGAGTGGCGGCGCCCCGTGCTGCTCCACGTCGGCTTCAGCGTGCTCTACAAGAGCGGGCACATCCCGGGTTCGAAGTACGTGGGGTCGGGCTCGACCGCGCGGGGGCGTGCCGAGCTGAAGAAGGCGCTGAAGGCGATCCCCAAGGACAAGGCGGTGGTCCTCTACTGCGGCTGCTGCCCGTGGGAGCACTGCCCCAATGTGAATCCCGCCTTCCGCGTGGCGCGGGGGCTGGGCTACAAGAACGTGAAGATCCTCTACATCGTTCAGGACCTGCAGCACGACTGGGTCGACAAGGGATATCCCGCGCTGGAGTCCTGAGCGCGCGTCAGCGCTTCACCAGGGACCGGAACCATCGGACGATGCTCGAACCGAGCACCTGTGCCGAGAGTCAGTGTCCGAGCGCCGCCGCCGCGGTCATGGCCGAGCCAACCGTGACCATGGTGACCGCGACCAAGGCGTCGCGGCGCAGGAAGAACCCCGTGACGACGAATCCCGTGCCGATCAGCA
>DASSLZ010000237.1:0-2504 GCA_035689165.1 Candidatus Eiseniibacteriota bacterium
TTCCTCGAGCTCTTCACCACGGTGATCGTGGCCTACATCTTCGTCCTCCTGGGCGTCGTGCACGAGCGGGTCGCGCTCACGCTGATCTACCTGGACTTCATCCTCTACTCCATCGGCGGCGTGATCGGGACGATGCACCACATGTACTTCAACGGCACGCCGGTCGAGGCGATGGCGCTGGGCGCCACCTTCTCCGCGGCCGAGGTGGTGCCGCTCACGTTCCTGACGGTCGAGGCATGGAGCTTCCTGCAGCTCGGCGCGGTCCAGGTGGGCGAGGGGAAGCGGGCGTTCCCCCATCGCTGGGCGGTCATGTTCCTCGCGGCGGTCGGCTTCTGGAACTTCCTCGGCGCCGGGATCTTCGGCTTCCTGATCAACCTCCCGATCGTCTCCTACTACGAGATCGGCACCGCGCTCACGGCGAACCATGGGCACACCGCGTTCATGGGCGTCTACGGCATGCTCGCGATCGGGATCGCGCTCTTCTGCCTGCGCTATCTCATGCCCGCCGACCGCTGGTCGGACCGGGCGGCCAAGTTCTCGTTCTGGTCGCTCAACATCGGGCTCGCGTGGATGTCCTTCGCGACCCTCTTCCCGCTCGGCGTGCTGCAGCTCTACCACTCGGTCAAGGCGGGCTACGTCGAGGCGCGCTCGCTCGAGTTCCTCACCTCCGGCATGAACGTCTGGATCGAGTGGGTGCGGCTGCCGGGTGACCTCCTCTTCATCGCGGGCACCGTCCCCATCCTCTGGCTCGCCTGGAACGCGGTGCGCGGCGCGCGGCGGATCCCGGAGTCGATCGGCGAGGCGGCGCCGCTCTTCATGGACGCGGCCACGCGCACCGACCGGGCCGGAGCCGAGTCGTGACCTCGTTCGCGGGCCTGACGCCGCTCCAGGAAGCCGCCTTCGTCGGCGGCTACGCCCTGTTCCTCGTGGGCGTGGCCGCCGCGCTGGGATGGGCGGCGCGCCGGTCGCACGCCCGCGTGCTGCGCGTGAAGGCGATCGGCTTCCGCTATCATCAGGCCTTCGACGCGTGGCAGTGCACGGAGGGGACCTACCTGTGGCGGATCGAGCGGGACGAGAAGGCGCGGCTGGTCCGTTACCGGGCCAAGGCGGAGATGTGCAACGCCTGCCCGCTCAAGAACGCCTGCACCGACTCGAACGACGGCCGGGAGCTCCTGCGGCCGATGGACGCCTGGCCGCACACCGAGATGGCGCGCTTCCAGGGAGCGATCTCGCTCGCCCTGATCCTGCTCGCGGGGGTGCTCGTCGCGGTGGAAGCGGGGCGGCAGGCCGACCCGCGCCTCCAGGTGACGTTCGGCGGCGCCGCCCTCCCCTGCTTCTTCCTCGTGCGTCGCGAGATCGCGCGGCTTCGGGCGGTGCGCACCGCGCTCCCGCGCTGAAGCGCGCCGCGCTCGTCGCGTTGCTGGCGTGCGGGCTCGTCGTGGCCGTTGCCAGCGTGGTAGGGGCTGCCCCGCCACGCCCCGCCCAGCGGGCGATGGCTGCGCCACCGCCCGCGACATCCTTCGAATCCTGGTGGCAGGACGGACGGGCCGAGCTGGCCGGCTACCGCTACCACGTCACGCGCTACGGCCAGCGCCGGACGGGACGCTGCGCCATGATCACCGTCACCGAGCCCTTCAGCGCGGCGAAGCGCGTCAAGGTGGACGATCCCTCGAAGAACCCCGCCGACACCTTCGAGGCGCTCAAGCTGAACCTGTCGCGGAGCTTCCAGACCGGGATCTACGACTATCACACGATGATCTCCCTCTTCACGCGAAGCCGCGACTTCGCCCCGGTCAAGGTGGCGTTCAGCGCCACCGAATGGTGCGGCCAGGTCTACGAGGAGCAGGCCTTCGGCCCCCGCGCGATCAGCGGGTTCGTGCGCTCCTACTTCGAGGACGAATCGCGCGCGCTGAACCTGCCGGCGAAGCCGGGCGGCATCGCCGAGGACGACCTCTTCCTGGTGCTCCGCGGGCTGCGCGGCGACTTCCTTCCGCCCGGGCGCTCGCGCTCCCTTCCCCTGCTCGCGAGCCCCTTCATCACGCGCCTCGCCCACCGCGCGCCCGACTGGGTCGTCGCGAACGTCGCGCGCGCGCGCGAGCCGGTCCAGGTCCACGTCCCCGCCGGCTCGTTCCCGGCGATCCTCTACACCGCGGCGCTGGACGACGGGCGCACCGGCCGGTTCTGGATCGAGGCGGCCTGGCCGCACCGCGTCCTCAAGTGGACGTGGACCGCGACCGCGGCGCCGCGCGGCCGCATGGGACGCGACGGGCTGGACGAGGGGGAGCTGATCGGCTCCACGCGGCTTCCCTACTGGCAGCTGAACCAGCCGGGCGGCGAGCGCTACCTCCGGGAGCTGGGCCTCGCGCCATTGACGCCCTCCGTCACCGGGCGATAGGCTTTTCCGGACAGCGGTTCCGCCGCCGCGTCCCGTGCGGCGCGCGTCTCCACCGGGAGCCCTCCACGTGCCCAAGGCCCTCCTCCGTCATGTGAATCTCGGATTCGGC
>DASSLZ010000238.1:0-3194 GCA_035689165.1 Candidatus Eiseniibacteriota bacterium
CTCGCCGCGCTGGTCCCCCAAGGGGGACCGGATCACCTACGCCGCGCGCCACGACGGCATCTTCGACGTGGTGGTGATGGACGCGAACGGCCAGCGCCCCTTCCAGATCACCTCCGGGGCCGGGCACAACGAGAACCCCCAGTGGTCTGCGGATGGCCGGAAGATCTACTTCTCGAGCACGCGCTCGGGGCGCCGGCAGGTCTACATGATGAACGCGGACGGGAGCGACGTGGTCCAGCTGACCCGCGGCGACGAGTGCTTCAACCCCGCGGCCGGACCCCGTCCCAAGCGTCCGGGCGTGAGCCGGGCGGGTTGACGCTCCCGACCCCCTGTGCTAGGTTGGGCTTCAGACTGGAAGTCGTTGCGGCATAATGAACTTGAACCCAACGGAGGTCCGCATATGAGCCGATCCTCTCGCACGCCGGTGCTCCTGCTGACGGCGCTGCTCGCGATGATCCTGATGGCGCCCGGATGCTCCTCGCGGAAGAAGGTTTCGGGTGGCGCCGAGCCGCCTCCCCCGCCCAGCACGTCCGACAACACGCCCCCGACCGAGACCCCGCCACCCCCGCCGACGACCGGTGGAGGGGAGGAGACGACCGCGTCGAATCTCCGCGACGCCTACTTCGACTTCGACGACGCCGGGCTCCGTGAGGACGCCAAGGCGGCCCTGGACGGGAACGCGAAATACATGGAGTCGCACGCCAGCATGAACGTCGTGATCGAGGGGCACTGCGACGAGCGCGGGTCGGTGGAATACAACCTGGCCCTGGGCGAGAAGCGGGCGCGCGCCGCCAAGGACTACCTCGTCGCCTACGGCATCACGGCCACGCGCATGACGACGATCTCCTACGGCAAGGAGCGGCCGTTCGACACCGGGCACACGGAAGAGGCCTGGGCCCAGAACCGCAGGGCCCACTTCGTCTCCAAGTGAGAACGCCCGCTTCCAGGCACGCCGCGCCGCTCGCCCTCGCGCTCCTTCTCGCGGGGGCCGCGGCCGGCTGCGCGCCCGGGAACTACTACCGCGAGACCCAGGCCCAGCTGGACAGCCTCCTCACGACGCAGGCCGACCTGGTCCGCCGCGTCGATAGGCTGGACCGGAAGCTGGAGGAGACGCGCGGCGGCGTGTCCTCGACCCGCGCGTCCACCGAGACCAACCTGGCCAAGCTGAGCGAGCGCCTCGACGTCGTGGTGAGCCAGCTGGAGCGGAATCAGGAACGGATGCAGGACTTCGGACTGAAGATCGACACGGTCCGCCAGCGGATGAACACGGCCGACAGCGTTCGGGTCGCGCAGGGCATGGCGCCGCGCGACACCAGCGGGATCCTCGATCCCGAGCAGGCCTACCAGGCCGCCTACTCCGACTACGCGGCGGGCCGCTACAAGCTGGCGGGGGAGGCGTTCCGCGAATTCCTGCGCCACTACCCCAACACCGAGGTCTCCGACAACGCGCAGTACTGGATCGGCGAGTCGTTGTACGCTCAGGGAGATTTTCCGTCGGCGATCATCGAATTCCGCGCGGTGGTGGACAACTACCCCAAGGGGGACAAGGTCCCGGCCGCGCTCCTCAAGATCGGGATCGCGAACGCGCGGCTCAACAACACCGCCGAAGCCAAGAAGAGCTTCGATCAGGTCATCCGGAAGTATCCGAGAAGTCCCGAGGCCGCGCTGGCCAAGGAGCGCCTGGCCCAGCTTCGCTAGCGCTGAACGACCGATTCTCCCGGGCCGCAATGAAGGGTCGCGGGCATGCGTTTCGATAAGCTGACCACCAAGAGCCAGGAGGCCCTCGCCGACGCCGAGTCGCGGGCCGACCGGGCGAACCACCCTGAAGTGCGCCCCGAGCACCTGCTCGAAGCGCTCCTCGCCCAGAAGGAAGGCGCGGTCCCGGCGGTGATCGAGGCCGCGCACGTCGACCGCGCGGGCCTGGACCGCTCGCTCACGCGGGCGCTGGCTTCGCTCCCCACCGTATCGGGTTCCCGCACCATCGTGCTGTCCACCACGCTCGGCCGCGTGCTCGAACAGTCCGAGAAGGAAGCCGAACAGCTGCAGGACGAGTACGTGAGCACGGAACACCTGCTGCTCGCGATGCTCGACCCCTCGATCGCTTCGCCCGCGGGCGAGGCGCTGAAGCAGGCGGGCGCGACGCGCGAGGGGATCTACCACGCGCTCCTCTCCGTCCGCGGCGGCGAGCAGGTCACCACGCCCGATCCCGAGGACAAGTACCAGGCGCTGGCGAAGTACGCGCGCGATCTGACCGAGACCGCGCGGAAGGGGAAGCTGGACCCGGTGATCGGGCGCGACGAGGAGATCCGCCGCGTCGTGCAGGTGCTCTCCCGGCGCACCAAGAACAATCCGGTCCTGATCGGGGAGCCGGGTGTGGGGAAGACGGCCATCGCCGAGGGCCTCGCGCAGCGGATCGTGAGCGGCGACGTGCCCGAGGGATTGAAGAACCGCCGGCTCTTGGCCCTCGACCTGGGCGCCCTCCTCGCCGGCGCGCAGTTCCGCGGCCAGTTCGAGGAGCGGCTCAAGTCGGTGCTCAAGGAGGTGCAGCGCTCCGAGGGGCAGGTGATCCTGTTCATCGACGAGCTCCACACGCTGGTGGGCGCGGGGGCCGCGGAGGGGGCGCTGGACGCCTCGAATCTCCTGAAGCCCGCGCTCGCGCGCGGCGAGCTCCACTGCATCGGCGCGACCACCCTCGACGAATACCGGAAGCGGATCGAGAAGGACGCCGCCCTGGAGCGGCGCTTCCAGCCGGTCTTCGTCGGCGAGCCGACCGTGGAGCAGACGATCGCGATCCTGCGCGGCTTGCGCGAGCGCTACGAGACGTTCCACAAGGTGAAGATCCAGGACGCGGCGCTGGTCGCCGCGGCGGTGCTCTCCGACCGCTATATCGCAGACCGGCAGCTTCCCGACAAGGCGATCGACCTGGTGGACGAAGCCGCCTCGCGCCTTCGGATCGAGATCGACAGCCTCCCCGCCGAGATCGACACCCTGGAGCGGAAGCGCCGCCAGCTGGAGATCGAGCGTCTCGCCCTGAAGCGCGAGAAGGACGAGGGCTCCAAGGCGCGGCGTCGCGCGATCGAAGAGGAGATGGAGGAGACCGGAGCCGAGTTGGCCCGCCTGCGCGCGCACTGGGAGAAGGAGCGCGCGCGCATCCAGAAGATCAACGAGATCAAGGGGCGGATCGAGGAGCTCCG
>DASSLZ010000239.1:0-5960 GCA_035689165.1 Candidatus Eiseniibacteriota bacterium
TCGCTTCAGGCTTCGGCACTCCACTGACGCGCCCGCTCCCGGAGCAGCTTCCCCACGAACAGCAGCAGGATCAGGCTGGGCAGGACCATCACCGCGGTGATCACGAAGAAGAGCGACCAGTTCCCTCCGAGCGCGTCCACGACGAACCCGCTGGCCCCGGAGACCACCGTGCGCCCCAGGGTTCCGAGGGCGGCCAGCAAGGCATACTGCGTAGCGGTGTAGGTGTGGCTGGTCAGGTAGGAGATGAAGGCCACGAAGGCCACCGTGGACATCGCGGACGTGAAGCCGTCCACCACGATCGCCGCGGCGAACAGGCTCTGGCTGGGATGCCCCACCCGGGCGGCGTCCAGGGCGATCCACGAGAACATCAGATTGGACGACGCCATCGCCAGCCCGCCGACGAGAAGTCCCCTGATGAGCCCGATCCGCGCGTTGAGGAATCCGCCCAACATCGAGAAGGCGATCGTCACCACGCCCGTCCCCATCTTGGAGAAGTAGCCGATCTGCGTGTCGGTGTAGCCGACCTCTTTGTAGAAGACGATGGCCATCCTGCCCAGGAACGCCTCCCCGAGCTTGAAGAGGAGGAGGAACAGCATCACGCTGATCCCCAGCCGCGCGCCCGTGCGCTCGAAGAACTCGCGGAGCGGCTCCAGCAGGGTCACGCCGAGCCACGCGGTGAACCGGGTCCATCGCCCGGGCGACGCCTTGCGCGCCAGCGCCTCCGCGTACCGCCGCTCGGCTTCCTGGAAACGATCGCGGCGCTGCGCGCTCTCCCGCACCGCGAACACCGCGGCCATCAGCGGCAGCCACATCGCGGCGAGCAGCACGTAGATCCGGTTCCAGGTCCAACCCGGCCGGTCGGCGAGCAGGAAGGGAATCGCCCCGAGCAGCGCATAGCCGCTCCACCACCCGGCCGTCGTGACGGCCGAGGCGTGGGCGATCTTCGCCGTCTCGTCGCGCGGGATGATCTCCACACGATAGGCATCGATCGCCACGTCCTGCGTCGCGGAGAAGAAGGCGATGGCGAGTGCCAGAATTCCGGTCCATCGGAGGCTGTTCGCCGGATGGGTCAGCGCCAGGGCCAGCGTGCATAGGGCGAGCGGGATCTGCATCCCCAGGATCCAGCCGCGGCGCTGTCCCATGCGCCCGAGCACCGGGACTCGTACGCGATCCACCAGCGGCGACCAGAGGAAGTGCAGCGAGTAGACGGCGGCCACCGTGCCGAACACGCCGATCGCCGAGCGCGTGAGCCCCGACTCCTTGAGCCACGCCGTCATGGCGGAGCCCCAGAGGACGAAGGGGTAGCCGCTCGCCATGCCGAGGACAAAGATGGCGGCGAGGCGGCGGTCGAGGAGCGCCTTCGCGCGATTCAACGTGCTACCATCGGCAAGTACCGCTCATCCATTATGGAACCGGCCCTGGGCCCGTTCCGTAGCCGGCGGTTGTCCCCGATCCGAGCCCATTGGAAGGTGCTGCCATGAGGCGCATCGGACTTTTGCTCGCGCTCCTCGTCGTGCTCGACGGCGGCCTCGTCGTGCTCCTGGCGATCCTGAAAACGGTTTCCTTGTATGCCGGCGCGGCGCTGGTACTCCTCGTTTCGCTCGCATTCTACGCGGCCGTATTGGGCATCATGCGGCTCAGGCGACGGCGGAGGGTGGAGCGCAGCATCGAGATCTCGTGAAGGCGCGGCTGAGGCCGCACGTGTCGTTCTGCCCGGGGAAGGAATCGAACCTTCACGGGGTTTCCCCCAGGGGATTTTAAGTCCCCTGCGTCTGCCGTTTCGCCACCCGGGCCCTAACTCCAACGACCGTGCCGCCGACGCGGCGCCTACCGCACCCCCGACACGTCGTGCTCGTCCTCGATGTCCCCGACCAGCTCTTCGACGATGTCCTCCAGCGTGATGATCCCGATCGGGATTCCCGCTTCGTCGATGACCACCGCCATCTGCCGCCGCGCGCGGCGGAATTCCTTGAGCTGGTCGGCCGTGCTCCGGTCGGCGGGCGCCCACGTGACGGGATACATGGCGTCCTCGAGATTCACGAGACCGCTCGTGGCGTAGATCGCGAACAGATCCTTCGCGTTCACGATCCCCACGACGCGCGTCGGCTCGCCGTCGTACACCGGGAAGCGCGTGTGAACGGAATCCTGTAACGCGTACAGGATCTGCTGCGGCTTCATCCTGTACTCGAGCATGACCGCCTTGGCCAGCGGGAGCATGGCGTCGCGCACCTTCTTCTCGGGAAGCTGGAAGGCGCGCGTCAGGATCTCGGCCTACTCGGGCGACATCTTTCCCGCTTCGCTCACGTCCTCGACGATCAGCTGCAGCTCGTCCACCGAATGGACGTGGCCGGTGTGCGCCGCGGGCTTGAACCCCAACAGCCGGAGCAGGCCGTTGCCGCTCCAGTTCACCACCCGGATGAAGGGACGGAAGATCCGCTCGAACGCGAGCAGCGGGCCGGCCAGGATGATCGCGACCGTGTCGGGCTTCCGCAGCGCGATCCCCTTCGGCGCCAGCTCCCCCACGACGACGTGGAGGAAGGTGATGATCAGGAACGCGAACGCGGTGGCGACGCCGTGCGCCGCGAAGATTCCCCAGTTCTCGGGCATGAAGTGGAACCAGGGCTTGAGCACGCGCGCCAGCCCCGGCTCGCCCACCCACCCCAGGCCCAGGCTGGTCATCGTGATCCCGACCTGGGTCGCCGCGATCATGTCCGTGACCCGGCGGACCGCTTCCTGCGCCACGTGGGTGCCGGGCACCTTGTTCGCGGCCAGCTCCTCCAGCCGCGTCCTGCGCACGGTGACCAGCGAGAACTCGGCGGCCACGAAGACGGCGTTGCCCAGCACCAGGAGCGGGATGGCGAAGACTTGGACCCAGGTGAGGAAGTGTCCCCAGAAGCCACTCATGCGAGCGCCCGGGGGCCCTAGGCTAACGACGCGGTGAGCTGGGCTTCCGCTTCACCCCGGTCCTCGAAGCGGACGGGAACGCTCCAGGCGGGGCTGGCCGGGATGCAGATGCCCTGCCCTTCGTGGCAGTAGGCGAAGGAGACCTGGACGTGGAGGTCGACGCGGCCGGGCGGCTGCGCCGGAAGCTCGAAGGCGAGCGGCCACGTGGCGCCGAGCATCGTCTTCTGGAGCAGGACCTGGCCGTCGCGCTGCACCCGCACGCTGGCCGGCGCCTCGTCGCTCACGTGGGCCCCCTCGGGGAGCTGCACCAGGACGCGCCATCCGGTCGCGGCGCCGGCGCGCAGCGTCGCGGGAACCGCCGAGAGCGCCGCGCCCAGGGCGCGGGATCGCGGCTCCACCGAGGGCGGCTCCAGCCCCTCCACGACCACCTCCGCCCAGGCCAGGGACGGGAGCGCGACCCGCACCACGCGGTGGTTGTTCGTGTCCGCCACGTACAGCGTGTCGTCGGTCGCATGAAGGCCGCCCGGCTCGAAGAGCGCGAGGTCCTTTCCGCCGCGTTCGCTCCCGGGCTTGCCGTCCCCGAGAAGGGTACGGATAGTCCGCGCGTCGGGGTCCAGTTCCTTGATCTTGTGGTTGTAGGTGTCGGCGACCAGGATCTTCTTGTTGCACGCGGCCACGCCGAGCGGGTGCTGCAGCTTCGCCTGCTCGACGGCGCCGTCCTGGTCGCCGAAGTGGAAGAGGCCGCGGCCGACCAACGTCTCCACCTTCTCGGCGGCCATGTCCACGCGGCGGACCGCGCTGACCTCGGAGTCCGCGAAGTAGAGGTAGTTCCCCATCAGCGCGAGTCCCGAGGGCTGCGCCAGCGCGGCGGCCTCGGCGGGCCCGTCCACGATGTTCTCGCGCCCGGTGCCCGCCCAGGCGCGGCAGAGCGCCATCGGCAGGTCCACGCGCCAGATCTGGTGGTGGCCCGCCATCGCGACGTAGCACGTGCTCCCCTCGACCGCGAGATCCCAGGGCGAATTGAGCCCTTGCGCCGTGCCGCGCTTGCCGCCGGAGCGGTCGTACGACTGCTCCCCGGTGCCCGCGATGGTGCTCACCCTCCAGGTCTTGAGATCGACCGACCGAAGCAGGTGGTTCTCGGTGTCGGCCACGAGGAGCCGGTCCCCGTTCATCAGGGCCAGTCCCTGCGGATGGTGGAACGCCGCGGTCTCGGCGGCGCCGTCCTCGCGGCCCACCCGTCCCGATCCCACGGTGCACAGGAGACGTGACCGTCCCTCGTCGTCCGGGAGGGTCGTGACTACGATCCGGTTGTGGTTCGAATCGGCGATGAAGAGACGCTGTCCGAGCAGATCGGCGTGGACCTTTCCCGGGAAGGCGAGACCCGTCGCGGCGCGCACCGACTGCTCGCGCTCCAGCTGGAGCGGCGCATCCGCCAGGATCCCCTTCGCGCGGGCGTCGGCCAGTGCTTGACCGATCGCCTGGTCCAGGGACTCCCGGTTGCCCTCCCCGGCGACCGCGCCAACGATCCGCCCGTCCGCGCCGACCAGGACCAGGGTGGGCCAGGACTTGACGGTGTACTCGCTCCAGAGCCGCATCTCCTGGTCCACGATCACGGGATGGCGGATCTCGTAGCGGTTGATCGCCGCCCGGACTGTGGGGCGGTGCCCCTCGTTCTCGAACTTGGCGCTGTGGATGCCGATCACCAGGAAGGGCTCCCGGGCGTACTTGTCCTCGAGATAGGCGAGATCGGGGAGGACGTGCATGCAGTTGATGCAGCAGTACGTCCAGAAATCGAGCAGGACCACCTGACCGCGCAGCTCCCGCGCGAACGTCAGGGGGCGGTCGGTGTTGAGCCAGGCGAAGTCCGCCGGCAGCTCGGGGGCCCGGGGATTGGCGCTCACGGGGCTACGATAGCACGTTTCGATTCGAAACCGGGCCGGAGGCATCTAATCCACCGTGCGACTGACCCAGGCTGAAATCGAGGCCATCCTCCGCTCGGAAGCGGACCACTGCTGCGGGGGGATCGGCGAGCAGAAGATCTGCGTCAAGATCGTGGCCATCGCGGAGCTTCCCACCCGGTTCGGGCGGTTCCAGATCGCCGCGTTCTGGAACAATCGCGACGGCAAGGAGCACGTGGCGGTCATGTCCGGCCGCCCCTACGGCCAGGAGAGCGTCCCCGTCCGGATCCATTCGGAATGCCTGACCGGAGATGCCCTGGGGTCGCTCCGCTGCGACTGCCGCGACCAGCTCGAGGTTTCCCTTCGGACGATCGCCCAGCTCCCGATGGGGGTCGTCCTCTACCTGCGCCAGGAAGGGCGCGGGATCGGCCTCCTGAACAAGATCCGGGCGTACGGCCTTCAGGACCGCGGCCTGGACACGGTCGAGGCCAACGAGGCGCTCGGCTTCCGGGACGACGAGCGGGAGTACGCCATCGCCGCCCACATGCTCCAGAGCCTGAAAATCCGGTCGGTCCAGCTCATGACCAACAATCCGCGCAAGGTGAGCGAACTGGCCCGGTACGGGATCGTCGTCGAGGGGCGCCAGCCCCTCGTCATCCCCCCGAACGAGCACAACCGGTTCTACCTCGAGACCAAGGCCTTCAAGTCGGGTCATTACATCGACTTTTCCGGAAAGCCTCATCTTCCCGAGCAGGGAGAAACCGTCCGGGTGGAGGGTATGAACGAGGGAGTGAATTGAAGTCGAAGGGAGTGGCCGACTTCGGTTACGATCTCGGGTCCTGGCTCTGGGGGGGCACTTGGTTCCACACGCTGGCTCTGGACGCATCGCCAAATTCCTGCTGATCGTTGTCGCCGCGCTCGCCCTGGCCATGGCCCTGGCGACGCTCCTGGGCGGGCCGCGCCGCGTGGCGGCCCAGGACGCTGACGGAACCGAAGAGGTCCGGATCGGCCTGCCCTCCTACGTCGTCACCGATCCCCCGGGCAGGGAGCGGATCATGTACGCGGACTCGAGCGTCTCCGTCAACGTCATCTGCCCGGTCCGCAAAGCCCGCGTCGATCCGAACCGCAATCCCGTCTACGTGAACGGAAAGGCGATCG
>DASSLZ010000240.1:0-4594 GCA_035689165.1 Candidatus Eiseniibacteriota bacterium
TTCAGCGGATCATACAGGTTCGGCACCAGCGTCTGGTTCAGCACGATGCCGATGTAGTAGCCGAGCGAGACGCCCGCGAAGAGGCTCTCCGCGAAGCGGAAGAAGGGATTGTCCTTGTAGAGGAACGAGAACGCGAAGAGCGTGAGGAGCGCCGAAATCCAGATCCCGATTCCGGGGAAGGTCGCGCTCACGCCCGGGTCTCCTTCGATCCGCCGCCCATCCGGCTCATGCCGCCTGTCGCTCCTTCCCGCGCGTGACCAGGAACGCCACGTTCCCCAGGAAGATGAACATCAAGATCACGGTGTGGAGCACGGTCTGCCCGTCCATTCCCTTCGTGGCCGTGAAGTACTTGGTCTCGTGGTAGTAGCGGTTCAGCGACGGGTACTTGGCCATGAGGAGCTTCTCGTACTCCGCCGCTCCCTTCATGCCGCCGAGCATTCCCTCGAGCTGCCCCGCGTTCAGGTAGGCGTAGTACTTGGGCGCGCTCACCGCGGTCGGCCCGATGATGATCGGCGTGCCGAACTGGGCATGGACCTGCGTGATCCAGTACTCCCCGATGATCCCGGTGGCCACGGTGAAGACCAGAGAGACGTGATGAATGTCGTGGATCCCCTTCATGATCGGGAACTCCTCGATCTTGCGCCCGTTCACGTCGGTCGGGAAGGCGTCGGCGATGTTGTCGCCCAGGCGCCGCATCACCGCGGCCGCGCCGTCCTTGTAGCCGAGATTGATGTAGTCGACGCCGTAGCGGAGTCCCGGCGTCTCGGCCACGATGCGCGCGACCGAGTTGTTCGCGAGCCCCAGCCCGCCGAGGGGATAGAAGGCGCATACGATGACGCGCAGCTTCTTGAGGAAGCACTGGCGCAGGAACGCCTCCGCCATCGGATCGTTCTCGGGCGCCGACGAGGGGCCGTAGTCGTAGGAGATCCAGACCACGTCGCCGGGCTTCAGCCGCTCGATGAACTCGAACGCCTTGCGCGTGGACCCGGTGGTGGTGACCGGCAGGCCGATCGGCACGACGATCGGCGTGATGAGGCTCACCAGCACGAAGAGATAGATCCACCGCCGGTCGAGAGCCAGCATCCAGTGGAAGAAGCGCTGCATCTAGCGGCTCCCGCTCATGATTCGCTGCTCCCCAGACCGAGATAGCCGCGCTCGATCCCCAGGATGACGCGGACCGCCATCGAGGCCGCGCCGAGTGCCGCGCCGATGATGATCCCCGACTGCGCGGCGCCGTTGGGCGTGTCCATGATCCATTCGGTGAGCCGCCCGAGGGCCTGGCTGGCCGTAGCCGCGGCGGGCTGGAGCGGTGGGAATGGGACCGCCAGGAACTCGAGGAGCGGCACGCGCCCCGCCATCACGAGCCCCGCCGCGAACAGGAGGATGGTCGCCTCCGTGTTCCGCGCGCGGAACGCGCGGAACGCGGCCGAGGCCATGAAGAAGGCCAGCAGCGAGAAGATCGTCGACTGGAGCGGCTGGAAGAACCGGTCCTCCATCCATTTGAACGGCGTGGACGACCCGTCCGGGGCGAAGCCGATTCCCTGCCCCGAGACCGCGCCCCAGATGGAGAAGGAGCCCATCACGAAAAGCCCGGTCAGGAGCACGGCGGAGAAGAACCACCCCGCCTCGCGGCGCGCGACCTTCCGGCTGCTGTTCTGGATCACGTTGACGATGCCGAGGAGGAGCGCGAAGCCGGCCACGATGATGAGCCACTGGTCCAGGCGGGGGCTCATCCCCGTCTCGCCGGAGAGGAAGTTCTTGGGAACGTAGAGCGAGAGGATCGGGACGATCCCGGCGATGAACGCGACGATCAGCGGAATCCGGCTCCGCATCGCCGGGCTCCCCAGCCCCAGCGCGATGCCGATCGCGGGGAGCACGAAGAAGCAGAGAACCAGCGCGACGCGTCCGAACTCGAGGTTCACGCTGCGGTCTCCTCCGGGCGCGTGGTCGTTCTCATTGGGTCTGGAGAAGCTTCGCGACCCACGTGCTGCCGAACGTGGCGAATGCGATTCCGGCCAGGCCGACCACGATACAGAGCGCCTTGAAGATGTCCTGCCCGCGGATCGAGCCCAGGAGCACCGGCTCGCGCGAGAGATAGGCGCTGGCGGCGTACAGCTCCTCGCCGATCAGCGTGTAGTCGCAGGTCGCGACGAAGAAGGGGAGCTGGGTGGGATCGGCCTGCCCCGCGATCTGGATCGCGCCGACCGACTGCCCCGTCTCCGCCAGGATCAGCGATTCCGCGAAGAAGTACCCGACCAGGAAGATCGTGGCCGGCCTCTCGCGCACCATGCGCGCCGAGACCGCGGCGGTGAAGGCGAACTGGTCGTACGTCACGTAGTTCACCATCTCCTCGCGGTAGAGGTCGGGACGCCCCTCGGCGAGATAGGCGCCGCGCACCGTCTCGCGCGCGGAGGCGAACGTGAGCGGATCCTTGTTCGCGACGTCGAGGTCGGTGCCGTAGCGCGCGGTGGCGCGCGCGACGTGGCCCAGGATCGACATCGAGGCCACCGTCTGGATGTCGTCCATGCTCTGGATGCCCGGGACGTAGAGCACCTTCCTCCCCGTCTCGGTCGCGCGGCCGATCGCCTCATCCACGGCGTTCAGGCCGGCGATGCGCCGGATGAAGATCGGCTTGCCGGAGTGGGCCATCTGGATCGAGCCGAGGAGGGCGATGAGGAAGATGATGGTGGCGATGAGGGAGTTGGTGCGGTCCTTCCGGAACCAGTTGTCGTGCGCCGACGCTGGCTCGCTCACGACGGCGGTCCCCGCCGCGGCGGCCGAGGCGGCGGCGGCGGCCGCGCGGGTCGTATCGGCCGGGGCGGCCGGGGCGCGTGCGCGAAGCTCGTACCGATACGTATGCTTCTCCGTCGCGCTCGCGTCCTTGTAGGTCTGCGTTCCGAGCGGCACCTCGGCGAGCGCCTTCCAATCGAACGCCGGCGCCTCGGCGCGCCGGATCTCGATCACTGATCCCGCGGGAAGCGCGGCGCTGTCGGGATCGGTCCACGTGAGGAGGATCGAGCCGCCGGAATCGCCGGGATTGTCCTGGGCGACGAAGTTCGTGGGAGCGGGGAGTGCCTGGGTCGGTACGGTCGACGCGGGGGGCGACGGCGGCGCGGCGCCTTGGGCCGATACCGCCGCGGGCGTGAACAGGACGGCCAGGAGGAACGACCCTACGGCCCATCGCACGGGCGCAGCCTATCGGCGCGCCGCGCGGGGTGTCAACGTACTTTTCGCCCCCGGATCCGCATGATTGGCCACAGGTAGACGGACAGCACCGGCCAGCGGGTGCAGAAAATGCGAAGAACGTCCTTCACCCACTGCCTGGGATGCGTCTCGATCTTCCGGGAGAAGAAGGCGGGAAGGAGTTCGGGTTCCAGCCCGGCGTCCCTGAACTTCCCCATCATCCAGAAGGGATTCAACTCGCGCTCGGGGTACTGCCCGTCGCGCGGGTCTCGATAGAGGAATTCCGGGCGGCGCCGGACGGCGCCCGTTTCGAGAAGCTCGCGCGTCCCCTCGATCACATCGGCGCCCACGAGGCCCCGCGTCGCGCGGGTCGCCTCGAAGAGCTGGTTTCGCGCGAGCGACGGGAAGTGCTCGCCGATCAGGGCGCGGCGCGCCGCGAAGTAGGGGCCGTTCGGCTCCGCTTCCATGTCGCGCCACCCGCGCCGGCGGCGTCCCCGCGCCGGCAGGTAGAGGGAGTTGTTCTCGTCGCTCAAGAAGAAGATGCCGCCCGGCCGGAGCAGCCGGTTGGCCTCACGCAGGAATCCCTCGAGGTCGCGGACGTGGGAGATCACGCAGTTGGCCATCACCCCGTCGAATGACGCCGACGGGAGCTCCATCGCGATCCCGTCTCCATATCGGGACTCGAAGTGCTCGGGCGAAAGCGGCGGATCCACCGCTTGCGCCAGGTAGGCGCCCACCGCGACCATGTCGCGGTCGATCTCCGTGGCCAGCACCCGCCGGGCGCCGTAGATCGCGACGAGGAGCGCCTCGATCCCGAACCCCGCCCCCAGGTCGAGCACGTCCTTTCCCTCGGCTTCCAGGTAGTCGTACATCGCGCGCCCCTTCTGGAGGACGTGCTCGATCCGCGCCGGATTCCGGAGGATGTTCAGATGCTTGTAGTAGACGAGGAAGTACTCGGGGAGCTTCTCGCGCAGCGCGGCGTCGCTCTGCATGAGGATCGCGCGGAGCGAGTCGAGACGGCGGGCGACGGTTCCGCTCGCGGGCCCGTGCGCCGCCGGCGAGGCGGGCCCGCGCGCGGTCGCTTCAGGGGTCACTGCCCGTTGGATTCGCTGAGGATCCGCGCGCGGCGGATCCCGTGGAAGTTCATCCGATTGTGGAGGTGCTGCCGGCTCACGCCCAGGGCGCGCGCCGCGCGCGAGACGTTCGACTCGCACTGGCGGAGCGCCTCGCGGATCGTCTCGGCCTCGACGGCGTCCAGCGTCTCCCGCAGCGTGTGCTGGCCGTCCCAGCGCCGGGACACCGGCGCCCCCAGTCCGAACAGAGAGGGCTCGAGCGGCGCCCCTTCGTCGGCCAGCGCGACCGCGCGGGCCATCGCGTTCTCCAGCTCGCGGACGTTCCCGGGCCACGGGTA
>DASSLZ010000241.1:0-20674 GCA_035689165.1 Candidatus Eiseniibacteriota bacterium
CGATGCAGGTGCGCACCCCGGTGCGCTACCTGGCCAACGGCGTCGACATCGTAAACGGCGTGTTCGTCCAGAACGGCTCCACCCTGCGTGGCGAAGTGATTTCGCCGATCCCGCTGACCAGCGACTCGCTGAGCCTGCGGATCGACGGGATCCCGGTGGCGGCCACGATCACCAAGCTGGACGCGCCGGGGCGGCAGTGGGCGCTGGAGTACGTCGCGTCGGATCTCTTCACGGGGACCCACACGATCCAGCTCTTCGTCGGAGCCCAGGGATTCGAGCAGCGCACGTTCCAGACCACCAGCGAGTTCACGCTCCGCGGCGTCGCGGTGGTCGACCCGCGGATGCAGGGGACGGGATGCGGCGGCTCGATCTTCCAGTACGAGCTGAGCGCGGCGGCCCGCAAGGTGGAGCTGCAGCTCTTCACCGTCGCGGGGCGCCGCGTGGCGTCGATCGATCTGCCGGGTCAGGCCGGCTTCAACCTCTTCTGCTGGGACGGGCGCGACTCACGCACCCACGACACCGCCCAGGGCGTCTACCTCTACCGCCTGCGCGCCACCGACCCGAACGGGAAGACGGTGACGCGCGACGGCCGGATGATCCGAGCCCGGTGACCGACCGCCGGAACGGGGATCGCCGGAGTGGGGGGGGCGGGGGACGCGTGGCGCGGGGGGCCGATCGCCGGAGCGGCAAGGCCATCTTCCGCGAGCTCTCGAAGCTGGTGACGGAGCAGCGAAATCCGCGCTCGCGACGGCTGGACCGTCTCAGCACCGCCCAGACCCTTCGATTGATGAACGCCGAGGACCGACGCGTGCCGCTCGCGGTGGGGCGCGAGATCCCGAAGATCGCCCGAGCCGTGGACCTCATGGTGGAACGCCTGGAGCGGGGCGGCCGCATCTTCTACGTGGGCGCGGGGACCAGCGGGCGGCTCGGCGTGCTCGACGCCGCCGAATGCCCGCCCACGTTCGGCACGCCGCGCTCGCTCGTGCAGGGGATCATCGCCGGCGGGCGCCGCGCGCTGGTGCGCTCGATCGAGGGCGCCGAGGACGATGCCGGCGCCGCCGTGGCCGCGCTCAAGAAGAAGCGCGTCGGACCCAAGGACGTCGTGGTCGGCATCATGGCCAGCCGGCGCACGCCGTATGCGATCGGCGCCGTCGAGCATGGGCGCAAGGTCGGCGCCGCGACGATCGTGGTCACCGCGAATCCCTCGTCGGACGCGCGGTTCGACGTGGACGTGGTGATCGCGCCGCGCGTGGGACCGGAGGTCGTGACCGGCTCGACGCGCATGAAGGCGGGCACGGCGCAGAAGCTGGTCTTGAATATGCTCTCCACCGCGACGATGGTGCGGATGGGCAAGGTGTACGAGAATCTGATGGTCGACTTGAAGACCGCGAGCCGGAAGCTGGAGGAGCGCACGAAGCGCGTCTTCATGTACGCGACCGGCGCGCGCTACGAGGAAGCCGAGCCCGCGCTGAAGCAGGCGGGAGGCTCGCTCAAGGTGGCGATCGTCATGCGACGCGCCAAGGTCGGCCGCTCCGAGGCGGAGCGGCGGTTGAAGAGGGCCCAGGGATGGGTGCGCCAGGCGATCGAAAATTAATGTCCCGGCGGACGGATATCCGCCGGAAGACGCGAAGTACCGTTCAGCGCGTGGCCGCGACCCTCATCGCTTCGATGCTTGTCGTCGCGTGCGGCGCGGGTTGCGCGAAATCACGCTCCGGCAAGACGACGGTCGTCTTCTGGCAGTTCTCTCCCCTCGCGACGATCCAGCCGATCCTGGACCGGTACCGCGCCGAGAATCCCGGCGTGGACCTGCAGGTGGAGCAGCTCACCTGGCAGAGCGGCCGCGAGAAGATCGTGGCGGCGATCGCGGCCGGGCGCCCGCCCGATCTCTGCGAGCTGGGCTCGACGTTCCTGCCCGGGCTGGTCGCCGACAGCACCCTCGTCGATCTGAGCGATTCGATCCCCGACCTCCGCGCCGAGCTGGTCGGCTGGGACGCCGTCTCCTACCGCGGCCGCGCGTTCGCGCTCCCCTGGATGCTGGGGACGCGCGCGCTCTTCATCAACGAGGATCTCTTCCGGAAGGCGGGGCTGGATCCCGCAAAGCCTCCGGCGACGTGGGCGGAGCTGCTCGACGACGCGCGCCGCGTCACGCAGCGCGTGCCGGATGCCAAGGGCTTCGGCATGAACTCCGGCGAGCGGGAGATCCTGATCAAGAAGTTCATGCCCTTCGCCTGGGGAAACGGCGGCGACATCCTCGACTCGACGCTCACGCGGTCGGTCTTCAATTCCCCCCAGAACGTGGAAGCGCTGAAGTTCTACCTGTCGCTCAAGCCCTACTCGCTTCTCGACCGCCAGGAGATGCACGAGCAGGCGTTCGCCAAGGGGCGGCTCGGGATCGTGATCTCGGGGCCGTGGCTGTTGCGCACGCTGGCCAAGACCGCGCCCGACGCCCACGTCCAGGTGGGGCTGATGCCGCGTCCGGCCGCGAACCGCGGGAAGTCCGCGTCGTTCGCGGGCGCCGAGGTGCTCGGGATCTTCCGCGGGTCCAAGCATCGCGCCGAGGCGTTGCGCCTGGCCCGGTTCCTGGTTCAGCCCCGAAACTCGATGCCGCTCTACGTCGCGACGGGGAACGCGTTCCCCGCGGCCACGAGCGCCGCGGCCGATTCCTACTTCACGACGCACCCGATGGACCGGCTCTTTCTGGAACAGCTCCACACCGCGGTCTCGCCGCCTTTGCACCCGCGATGGGTGGAGATCGAGGAGATCGTGAACGCCGAGCTGGAGCAGGCGATCTACGGGACCAAGACGCCCGCGGCCGCGCTGGCCGAGGGGGACGCGAAGATCGCGCAGGTGCTGGCCGGGCCCAAGCCGTGACCGGCGCGCCGCCGGCCGCGCCCGGGGCGCGCGGCGCGTGAGGGGAAGCCGTCCCTCGATCGGGCTCCTCCCCTGGGGGCTTGCGTTTCTCGTCTTCGGCCTCTTCCCGCTTCTCTACGCGCTCGTTCTCTCCTTCCAGCAGATGAACCCGCTGCGCCCCGATCTCACCCATTTCGTGGGCGTGTCCAATTACGCCCGCGCGCTGACCTCGGCTTCCTTCTGGCATTCGCTCCGAACGACCGTGTTCTTCGTGGTCGGGACGATTCCGGTGACGCTGACGCTGGCCTATCTCGTCGCGGGCCAGCTCGCGACGATCCGCCGCGGCCAGGGCTTCTTCCGCGCGGCGATCTTCTTTCCCGCGACCGTTTCGATGGTGGTCATCGCGTTGGTGTTCAAGTCGCTCTACGCCGAGGACGGGCTCTTGAATGGCTGGCTGGCGGCGTCGGGGGTGTCGCGCGTGCACTGGCTGCAGGACGTGCGCACCGCGCTTCCCTCGATCATGCTCATGGACATCTGGGGGAGCGTCGGCTACTACGCCATCCTGATCCTCGCGGGACGGAAGACGCTGCCGCCCGAGCAGCTGGAGGCCGCGCGCCTCGAGGGTCTGTCTGCCTGGGAGGTGGAGCGGCGGATCGTGTTCCCCCATTTGCGCCCGGTGCTGTTGTTCGTCGTGCTGCTCAACACGATCCGCTCCTTCCAGATCTTCACCGAGGTCTTCGTGCTCACGCGCGGCGGGCCGCTCGAGAGCACGCTGACCCTGGTCTATCACCTGTACGAGCGCGCCTTCTATCACTTCGAGATGGGCTACGCGTCGGCGATCGCGTACCTGCTGCTCGCGCTGGTGGGGGTGGTGCTGCTGGTGCAGCGGCGGGTGCTTATGTCGCGGCGCGAAGCGCCGCTGAGTGGGGGGGTGGGGTGAAGCCTCGCCCGCTCGGCGCCTATGTGATTCTCTCCGCGATCGCGCTTCTCTCGTTCGCCCCCCTGCTGTACATGGCGCGCGTGTCGCTAGGACAGGGAGGCGACCTCCCGATCTCCCCGTCGGACTGGTGGGGCCGGCCGTTCACTTTGGATCACTATCGCGCGCTCGCCGCCGGGGGACCGATGGCGCGGTTCGCGATCAACTCGATCGTCGTCTCGTGCGTCGCGCTGCCGCTCCAGCTCCTCCTGGCCGCGTCGGCGGGACATGCGCTCGCGCGCCGCCGCTTCCTGGGCAAGAACGTGACGCTCGCGCTCGCGACCGCCTTCCTGGTGCTGCCGCGCCAGGTCACGCTGGTGCCGCTCTATCTGTTGATGGCCAAGCTGGGGCTGATGGACACCTATGCCGCGCTGATCCTGCCGCACCTGGCCGATCCTTTCGGCGTGCTCTTCATGGCGCACTACTATCAGACCATGTCCGCCGAGCTGGAGGACGCCGCGCGCACCGACGGGCTCTCGGCGGGGGCGATCTTTCGCCGCATCGTGCTGCCGCTCTCCGGCCCCGGGCTCGCGGTCGTGGGGGTGAACGGCTTCCTCACGACCTGGAACGCTTTCTACCAGCCGCTCGTGCTCACCACGTCCGAGTCGATGCGCACGCTGCCGGTGGGGCTCGCGCTGTTCGCCCAGTCCGAGTACTCGGTGGACTGGGGTGCTTTGCTCGCGGGCTCGTCGATCGCCACCCTTCCCGTGCTGGTCGCGTTCGCGCTCTTCCAGCGGCAGATCGTCGAGGGCGTCCTGCAGGGGAGCGGGAGATGACCGCCGACAAGCGCGGGGCGTGGCGGCCGGAACCGGCCCTGATCCGGAAAACGACGGCGACCGCCGGCACGGTGCGCGCCATCGGGCTCATGAGCGGCACCTCGGCCGACGGCATGGACGCGGCCGCCGTGTTGATCGAAGGAGGCGACGCGCCGCGCCGCGCGACGAAGCTCGTCGCGCTCCGGTCGGTGCCGTTCGAGCGGGAGCTGCGCGCCGAGATCCTCTTCGCCCAGGAGGGAGAGCTGCCGCTGCGGCGCCTGTTCGCGCTGGCGGTCGCCCTCGGCGAGGTGGGCGCCGACGCCGCCCGCCAGGCGCACGCTGCCGCCGCATGGAACGAGCCTCCCGACGTGATCGGCTTCCACGGCCAGACCGTCTTTCACGATCCGCGCGGCGAGCGCTCGGGACGCCCCCTCACGACGCAGATCGGGGAGCCCGCGGTGATCGCGCACGCGCTGGGCGCGCCGGTCGTGTCGGGCTTCCGGATGGCCGACGTGCTCGAAGGGGGCGAGGGCGCTCCGCTGGTGCCGCGATTCGACTACAACCAGTTCGGATCCGACACCGCCGATCGCGTGCTCCTGAACCTGGGCGGAATCGCGAATCTCACGCGCCTTCCCAACGGCGCTCCGATCGGCGCCATCACGGCGTTCGATTGCGGACCGGCGAACATGCTCCTCGACGGCATCGTGGCCGCGTTGCGGCCCGAGGGGCCGGCCTACGATGCCGGCGGCGCGCTCGCGGCCGGGGGCCGCGTGGACGAGGCCGTGGTCCGCGAGTTCCTGGGCCATCCCTTCTTCGCGCGGAAGCCTCCGAAGAGCGCGGGACGGGAGGAGTTCGGCGCCGAGTTCCGCGCGCGCTTCTTGAGCCGGACCGAGGGCCGGTCGCTGGAGGACCGGCTGCGCACGGCGGTCGAGATCACGGCTGCCGGGGTCGCGCGCGGCGTGGAGCAGTCGGGACCGCGCGCTCCGGACGAGATCATCGTGTCCGGAGGGGGTGCCAAGAACGTTGTGTTGCTCGATGCCATCCGCGCGCGGTTGCCGAAGAGCGTCGTGCGCACCAGCGACGAGCTCGGGGTGCCCTCGGAGGCGAAGGAGGCGATGGCGTTCGCGTTCCTGGCCGCGGAGACGATGGCGGGACGGCCGGGCAACGTGCCCGCCGCGACCGGCGCTCGGAAGGAGGTCGTGCTTGGCAGCGTCACGATGCCGCCCGATCCCAAGCGCTAGGGCGCCGCGCCGCTCGCTCCCAAGCGCTAGCCCGTCGCGCCGCCCGCTCGGGTTGCTCGCTGCTGTTTTCGTCGCCGTCGCGCTCGTCTCGGGCTGCGCCGCAAACCGCCCCCGCGAGGAGTCCGCGCCGGTTCCATCCCGAGGCAGACCTGCGCCCAGCGAACCTTCATCGGGTGGGACCAGTCCGGAACGAGGCACCGCGAGCCGTGGGACGCCGTCGTCACCGCCCGGTCCCGCCAGCCAGGGTATCCCCGGAGGCGGACCGCCGGCGCCGGGGCCCGTGAGCGACGAGTGGCGCACGCGCGACGTCGTGCGCATCGGGCTCAAGGTCGGCGCGCCGGACCTGCTTCTTGCCGGATCGAGCGCATGGAAGCTCGAGACCCCCGACGGCAACGACCTCGCCCACGCGGGCCCCGGAGAAGTGCTCCGGATCCGCCAGCGAGGCGGCTCGATCGACGTCACGAAGCAGGGCGGCGGCGACGCGCTCGCCAGCACGGACCCGGACGACACGCTCCTGCTCGTGCCGGAGCGAGGCTACGCCGGATGGAGCGGACGCTGGTACCGCGGCACGTTCCGCGTGTACGCCACGCCGCCCGGCTCGGACGGCACGTCCTCCGGACTGACGCTCGTCAACGAGGTGCCGCTCGAGGACTATCTGCGCGGCGTCCTCCCCGAGGAGATCGGAAACCCGCCCGCGACCGACTTCGAGGCGGTGAAGGCGCAGGCGGTGGCGGCGCGCACGTACACGCTCTCCTACCTGAGCCGGCGCGCCGACCTCGGCTTCGACCTCTGGGCCACCGTCGAGGACCAGGTCTACGGCGGCACCGCGCGCGAGAACGCGCAGGCGAGCCGTGCCGTCCAGGAGACCCGGGGCGAGATCCTCCTCTCGGACGGAGTGCCGATCCGCGCGCTCTATTCCTCGGCTTGCGGGGGGAGGACGTCGAACGTGGAGGACGTGTGGCCCTGGCCGTGGACGCCCTACTTGAGGAGCGTACGCGACGCCGAGGACGAGAAGCTGACGGGCTACTGCTCCCTCTCGGCGAACTATCGCTGGAGAGAGGAGTGGCCGGTGGATCAGTTCGTGGCGACGCTCCGGAAGTACGCGCCGGCCGAGGGAGCCTCGGTGGCCGCGCTCGATGGTCAGATCCTCGACGTGCGCATCGAGAAGCGCTCGCGCAGCGGCCGGGTGGCCGAGCTGGTGGTGGAGACCACGGAAGGTGAATGCGTGCTCCACGGCGACCGTACGCGCTGGGCGCTGCGCCGCCCCGGCACCGAGGCGATCCTCCGCAGCTCCTTCTTCAAGATCGGCATCCAGCGCGCGGCCGACGGCGCGCCGCTCAAGGTGATCGCGTCAGGCGGCGGGAACGGCCACGGGATCGGGATGTGCCAGTGGGGCGCCATGGGCATGGCCCGCGCGGGGAAGAACTACCGGGAGATCCTGCGGCACTACTACAAGGACACGCAGCTCGCGCATCTATAGGAATCACACGCGCCCGATCGTGAAGTTTTCACGTCGGGCTTCGCCGTGGTAAACGAACGCCGAGCAACTTGCGCCAGCGCAGGTTAATCTATATATGTAACTAACACGCCCGCAATAGGTTCGCCCCGCGCTGATGACATGTTCCAGAACATGCGACACGTGCCGACTTGGCTCACCGACCCCGGTCGGGACTTCCGACATACTCTGGAGTATGTCGCTTGTGTCAGTTCGTCTCGTGACTGGTTAGCTGCGTCCTGGCTTATCAGGTTGCATTCGCGGTCGCGCGAGTCGCACGGGATTCCTCGGAGGGCTGCCACCGCCAGAAAAAGAGGCGGCGCGGCTACCGGCAACGGCGTCCTTCCCCCAAGGATCGCCGCCCGGCCGGTGCCGCGCCGCTTTACCTCGACTTGCGCTGGCGCAAGTTAATTTATATATTAACTACTTCCGGCCCCCGGCATCACCGGGCCGTCACCGCTCTCAATGCAGCGTGGCCAGGCTGTACAGCCGGTCCACGTTCGACTGCGTCCAGGTGCGGAGCCGGTCCACGGCCTCCTCCTTGCCGGGGCGCGGCGCGAACTTCCCGTCGGGTCCCTTCTGGACGAGGTGGTGGAACCGCCGCTGACCGCCGAGGAACTCCTCGACGGCGGGGCGTTCCGTGATCTCCTGGGGACAATCCTTCACCGAACCGCCCGCGCCCTTCTCCCAGATGAAAACGGGGAAGACGCCGCACTGCGCGCCCAGCGTGGCCAGCCGGACGGTCTCGCCATCCTCGAACTTCCACCCGCTGATGCAGGGGGCGGGGACGAAGATGACGGCGGTTTCCTTGCACGCCAGCGCTTTCTCCATCGTCTTCACGAAGAGCTTGGGGTGCGCGGGGCTTACCTGCGCCACCAGGCCCGCGCCCGCGGCGATGGCCAGGTGGATGTAGTCGAGGGGAGGCCTCGGGTTGCCCAAGGAGGCCTCCCCGACCGGTGTCGTGCTGGTCTCCGCGAAAGGGGTCGTAGCCGGGCTGTATTGGAAGCCCGTGTTCGCGAAGATCTCATTCACGAGCACCATCAACGTGACCCGGCTGCGCCGGTAGATCGTATGCAGGAAGGAGCGGAGCCCGATGGCGAAGGCGCCGCCGTCGCCGCTGGCGGCGATCACCTGGACCGGATGGGCGAACGCGCCGTGGTCGGCCAGCAAGTCGGCCACGTCGCGCGCGGCCTCGGCCAGCGTGGGCGCGCTCTCGAAGACGTTGTGGATGATGCCGAACGACTTGTGGAAATCGTCGGGCGGCGTGTCGCCGCGGCCCCACGCGACCACGTTCGGGAACGCGAGGCTGGAGACCTCCGCGCACGACGTGCCCAGCGTGAAGACCGTCTTCATGCCGTTGTCCGAGACGCGTCCGACGTTCTGGAGCGCGATCGACTCCATGCACCCGGGGCAGAGCGTCGAGCCGGGGCGGAAGCACGATTCGCGTAGCGCGATTTCCTTGAACCCGCTCATAGCTGCGTCCCTTCGTGGAAGAAGGCGACCGGCGGAAGGGCCTTGCCGTCCAGCGCCGACCGCGCGTGATCCAGAATCCGCTCCCAGGTCGGCTCGGACACGTCCGCGCCGCCCAGTCCCGTGAACACGCTCACGATCCGCGGCGGTTTCTCGATGCCGGAGAGGGCGTCGGCGACGTCCAGCGTGAGGTGTCCGCGTCCCTGGTGGTGCGCCTGGTTCACGACCAGCACCACCTTGGCGCCGGCCAGCCGCGCGCGCACCGCCTCGCGGGGGAAAGGCGTCAGGAGCCGCATCGCGATCCCCGCGACGCGCGTCCACGCCAGCCTCTGGTATTCCTCGCGGATCGCCTCGAACGTGCCGAAGTCGGGGCCCATGCTCACCACCGCGATGTCCGGCGGCGTGCCGTTCTGGAATCCGACCGCATCGTAGTAGGCGAGCCCCGGACGTCCGAACTTTCGCTCGAAATCCGCCCCGATGATCGGGAGGATGTCGATCACGCGATCCATGCGGCGCCGCTGCGCCACCTTGAAGCCCTGGAAATGGCGCGACGTGACGCAATTGCCGAACGCCGAGTCGCCGTTCAGGAGGCCGGGCAAAGGACAGCTGCGGATCCAGTGATCCTGGAACGAGTGGATCTCCGCGTCCGGCTCCACGGTGAGGCGCGCGTTCCGATGGCTGTCCTTGATGCCGTAGTAGCCGGGCATCGTCGGCGTCATGATGTCGGGCTGCATGCCCAGGCAGGGCGCCTGGAGCACCGTGTCGTAGATCTGCTGCTTGCCGCGGCAGGCCAGCTGGATGAATCCGTCGTCGCGATGGGCCAGCGTGTCGCTGGGGTCGCCTTCGATGCAGAGCGGGAAGTTCGCCGTCGCGCGATAGACGTTCACCAGCATCACGTTCCCTAGTCCGCTCGCGCCCAGCGAGCGCGTGGTCTCGGTCATGTGGTCCAGTCCCACGCTGCTCGTCGCGGTGGGGAAGATCAGGTCGCGGCAGGCGGCCGCGGCGCCGACCAAGTAGTCGGCCACGGCGTGCTCGGCCTCGAGCAGCTTCACCCGCTTCTTCCCGCCCACGTCGGCCGCGACGCGCGCGGCCACGGTCTCGATCCACTTGGTCGAGGGGGTGATCGGGAATCCCGCGAAGAGGATGCAGCGCCACATCTGGAGCGCGGCGATCGCGGCGGCGGTGTTGCCGTCGGCGGTGATCGTCTCGCGCTTGGTGTAGAGCGCGTGATGCGCGGCCCGCACCTTGGCGAGGTCGATCGCGTCGGGGTAGATCTCCCCGGACGGGGTCGCGCAGTGGGTCAGGGCGGCGGTCTTCTCGGAGGCCTTGCTCACGCTCTTCTCCGGGGCCTTGCCGTTCTTCTCGAGGACTTTGCTCATGACCGGCTCACCTCCATCCAGGGCTCTTCATAAGGGACTTCCAGGAAGAGGTGCTCGGGGCAGACGGCGATGCATTCGCCGCACAGCTTGCAGAACGTGCTCACGTCCACGCCGGTCACGAGCAGCCCGCGCTCCGCGTCCGGAACGAAGCGGATGATCCCCTCGGGGCAGTTCGTGATGCAGTGGGCGCAGCCGTTGCACAGCGTCTTGGGATCGTCGAAGCGAAGTCGGAGACCGCTCGGCGCGTAGTTGGCCGTCTGGTTTGCGGCCGACAGCCGGAGCGCCGTTTGCGCCCCCACCGGAAGGTAGCCGTACCCCAGCCAGGGCGCACTGCTGCGGCGCGTGGATTCCTCCTCGAACACGCCCTCGCGAACCGCCTCCAGCGAGGCGTGGAGCGCGCCGCGGTTCCGTTCGACCACCGCGTCGGGGACGTGCCGCTTCTTCAGGGTCTCGAGGAAGGATTCGACGATGGCTTTTTCCTCGAATCCTCCAATCGCGTGCGCGACGGCGACGTAGATCGAGACGTTGCCGATGGCGTGCTTCAGGTGCTCGGAGCCGATGGCGTCGCCGGCGATCGTCACGACCCGGCCGGTCAGCCCGTAATGCAGCGCGCACTCTTCGGGGGTGTGCGGCGTGTTGAGCACGAACGTTCCCCCGTGGGGCACCCCCTGCGTGAAGTCGGCCGACCGGGCCGCACCCTCGTCCATCAGGACCGAGAGCGCCGGTCGGGTCACCTCACAGGCCGCCAGAATCGGCTTGGCGCTGACCCGGAGGAAGGAGCGGATGTTCGCCCCCCGCCGGGCGCTGCTGAAGAAGGGCCACTCCTGGACGTGCAGCCCCGAGTCCCGGAGCATGAGGTTGGCGAGGCTCTGGAAGGCGAGGACGAGGCCGCCCCCGGCCTTGCCGTCCCCCCGAACGTCCAGCACCGAAGTCCGGATTCGCTCCCTCAGATCGATGGGGGGCATTCGTATACCTACTTTTTCCGCCACAGAATGGCGTGCCCCGGGCACTCGGCGATGATCTTGTCGAGCTTGGGCTTTTGGGACTCATCCACGGCCGTGTTGTAGACCTCGGCCACTTCCTCGTCCTCGACCTTGCGGAATGCCAAGGGCATCGCCTTGATACAGTCCCCGCATTCGGTGCACAGGTCTTCGTCGATGTAGAACTCCGGTACGTTCGCCATGGGGGTCACCCTCCTTCAGGGATGGCAGCTGCATTTTCGTCTGTTCCAAATGTCGCACGTTGCCCCCGGATTCTCCCTGGTACTTTGGCACCGCTACCTTGGTAGCGGGGCACCGCTACTTTGGTAGCAGGGGATTTATGCGGGCAAAATCGTAGACTCCGGTCGATAGGTCTTCCTGACAAAAGGTCAGGTTGCACTCCAACCGAACTGGAGCAAGTCATGGCCGACCCTACGAAGCCCACCAAGCGCTCGGGAACCGAGGATCCCCAGTTCCAGGCCGGCCGCCGGCGCTTCCTGGGCCTGGCGGCGCTCCTGTCGGGCGGCGCGGCCCTGGCCGTCGTGCGTCCGAACTCGATCCCGGGGCTGGGAAGCCTCACGGGAACCCCGGCGCGCGTCCGCCGCCTCGAGTCCTCCCGCCCGGCGCTGGGGACCTGGATGCGAGTGGTCGTGAACGACCACGACCCGAAGCGGGCCGAGCGCGCCATCGAGGGCGCCTTCCGCGCGGTGCGCCTCGTGGATGGGCAGATGAGCATCCACCGCCCCGAGAGCCAGGTGAGCCGCGTGAACGCCGCCGCCGGACGCGGCAGCGTCCGCGTGGACCGGGCGCTCCTGGACGTGGTCGACCGCGCGACCGCCATGGCGCGCCGCACGAACGGCCTCTACGACCCCACCGTGCTCCCCCTGATGAAGCTCTACGGCTTCTATCGCTCGGGGCGGACGGCCTGGCCCAGCGATCGCGAGATCGCGGCCACCCTCGACCGGACCGGATGGCGCCATGTGCGTCTGAACCGCGCGGCGGGGACCTTGGGCCTGGCCCGCGATGGCGTCGCCCTGGATCTGGGCTCGATCGGGAAGGGCTGGGCGCTCGACCGGGCCGTGGACGCGATCCGCGCCGAGGGGGTCACGTCCGCGCTGGTGGATCTGGGCGGCAACATCTACGCGCTCGGTGCGCCCGACGACGACGCGGCGGGCTGGTCGGTGGGGATCCCGCACCCGGAGTCGGGCAAGATCGAACGCGTGCTCACCCTTCGCGATCGCGCCGTCGCGACGAGCAACGACCGGGAACAGCATCACCGCCTCGGCAGGTTCGAGATCGGCCATCACCTGGACGCGCGCCGCGGCCGCCCCTCGGGAGGCCACACGAGCGCGACCGTGGTCGCGAAGACCGGCCTCGAATCGGACGTCCACTCCAGCGTCGCCTATCTCCTGGGCCCCTCGGGATTCCACGGATTCTCCGAGATCCAGGAGAGCTTCTTCCTGGGATAGCTCATGCCCGAGCTCAAGACATTCGGCCGCGGGGGCATCCACCCCGATCCCCACAAGCGGGACACCGCCGAGCGCGGGATCGAGCCGATCGATCCGCCGCCGAACGAGGTCTGGCTTCCGCTGCTGCAGCACCTGGGCGATCCCTCCGTTCCGATCGTGAAGAAGAACGATCGCGTCGTGCGCGGGCAGAAGATCGCCGAGGCCGGACCGAGCGGCGTTCCGCTGCACGCGACGATCTCGGGAAAGGTGAAGCCGATCGACAAGCGCCCGCACCCCACGCTGGTCTCCTCGGAGGCGATCGTGATCGTGCGCGAGAGCGACGAGGAGCTGGAGTTCCCCGAGGATCCGGGCTGGCGCGAGCTGGGCCCGGGAGCCGCGCTCGAGCGCATCCGCGACGCCGGCATCGTCGGCCTGGGGGGTGCGGCCTTCCCGACCTATCGCAAGCTCACGCTGCCCGAAGGAGTGAACGTCGACACGTTCGTGCTGAACGGCGCGGAGTGCGAGCCCTACCTGACCTCCGACTACCGCCTCATGCTGTCCGAGGCGGAGGCGATCGTCGAGGGCGCGCTCGCGATGGCGCGCGTCGTCGGCGTGCACCGCGTGCTCGCGGGCGTCGAGGCGGACAAGATGCCGGCGGTCCTGGCCCTGCGCGAGGCCGCGAAGCGCGTCCCGCACGAGGGCTGCTCCTTCGACGTGGTGCCGTGCGAAGTCCGCTATCCGCAGGGGGCGGAGCGCCAGCTGGTGGCCGCGCTCACCGGCCGCGCCATCCCGCCGCGCGCCCTCCCCCTCGCGGTCGGCGTCGTCGTCCAGAACGTCGCCACGGCCCATGCCGTCTATCAGGCGCTGCGCTACCGGAAGCCGCTCCTCGACCGGATCGTCACGGTGACGGGATCCGGGATCGTCTACCCGCGGAACGTCCGCGTGCCGCTGGGGACGCTCCTCGAACGGGTGGTCGATTTCTGCGGCGGGCTCCGCGTGGATACCACGCGCCTGATCGCGGGCGGGCCGATGATGGGACGCGCGCTCCCGCGGCTCGATCTTCCGATCACGAAGGGGATGAACGGACTTTTGGCCCTCACCGGGCGCGGGCCCTTCGAGATGGGCTATGGCCCCTGCATCCAGTGCGGCCGCTGCGTGGACGCCTGCCCGCTGGGCCTCGAGCCCGACCAGGTCTCGGTGCGGGTCGAGGCGGGGAAGGTGCTCGACACCGAGCCCTTCGGCGCGCGCGAATGTTACGAGTGCGGCTGCTGCACGTACGTCTGCCCCTCGGGGCGGCCGCTCCTCCAGTTCATGCAGGTTGCGAAGTCGTCCCTGCGGCGCGCGACCAGCGTGCGGGTGACCGCATGAGCGAACCGGCGATCGCGACCGCTCAGGGACCCTTCGTCCTCGCCCCGGGTCCGCACGTCCGGACCTCGGAATCGACGGCGTCGATCATGTGGACCGTGAACGCGGCGCTCGTTCCCGCGGCGGCGTGGGGTGCTTTGATGTTCGGCTTCCCGGCGCTGGCGGTGATCGGGGCCTCGATCCTCGGCGCGGTGGCCGCCGAGTGGGGTGCCGGCCGGGTCATGCGCGCGCGCACGTCGGTCCGCGACGGGAGCGCGGTCTGCACCGGTCTTCTCCTCGCGATGACGCTGCCGCCCCGGCTTCCCGCGCCGGCCGCTTTCCTCGGCGCCGTCTTCGCGATCCTCTTCGGGAAGATGATCTTCGGCGGGCTGGGCTACAACCTGTTCAACCCGGCGCTCATCGGGCGCGCGTTCCTCATGGCGACGTTCCCGCTTCCGATGACGGCGGGCTGGTCGCCCCCCGCGAAGTGGATCTCGCACGTGGACGCGGTGACGACGGCGACGCCGCTCGCCGCGCTGCGCGAGCGCGGGATCGACGCCGCGCTCAAGCTGGCGGGCGGGCCCGAATCGCCGCTCGCGGGACTCTTCCTGGGGATCCGCCCCGGATCGATCGGGGAAGTCTCGGTGCTTCTCCTCCTGGTGGGGGGCGCGGTGCTGCTCCTGCGCCGGATCATCTCGCTCACCATCCCGCTCGCGGTCGTCGCCGGCGTCGCCCTGGTGACCGCCCCGACCGGGCACGTGGATCTGCATCTTCTCTCGGGCGGACTCTGGCTCGGCGCGCTCTTCATGGCGACCGACTACGTGACCTCGCCCACGACGCGAAACGGCCAGATCGTGTTCGGCCTGGTGATCGGCGGCCTGACCGGCGTGATCCGGATCTATGGCGGCTATCCCGAGGGGATCTGCTACGCGATCCTCCTCGCGAACGCGCTCGTGCCCGCGCTGAATCTCTGGTTCAAGCCGGCGCGGCCGGTGTTCGCGGGGGCGCCGTCGTGAGCGGCCCGGACGTGAATGCTGGCGGCCCCATGGCCCCCGGGGGCGGCTCCGGTGGACCGGGCAAGGCCCCGAGCCCGGCCGGCGAGGTGGTCCGGATCGCGTCTTCGATGGCGGCGGTGTGCGCCGTGGGCGCGCTGATCCTGGGCGGCGTCTATCTCGCGACCGAACGCTACGCCGAGGCGGCGCGGAAGACGAGCGAGCGCGAAGCGGTGACGCAGATGCTGGGGCTGGACGCGCGCGCCACCGTGCTCGAGGTGAGCCAGTATCTCAGTCCGAACGGGGACGAGGTCGTGTACCGCACGGCGTCCGAGGGTGCCGTGCCCGGCCGCGAGCTGGTCTTTTCGCTCGACGGCGCGCTGCTCAAGAACGGCAGCGCGCCGCTCGCCCCCGCGCCGCGCGAGCTCCGCCCGTTGGGCCGCGTCTTCGCCGCGCGGCGGAACGGCGCCCCCGCGGGCTTCCTCGTCGAGGGGGAAGCCCGGGGGTACAAGAACCGGATCCGCTTCTTCGTCGCGCTGGACACGGCGTGGACGGTGCAGGGCGTCCGCGTGGTGGAGCACGAGGAAGATCCCGGGCTGGGCGCCGAGGTGGCCACGCCCTGGTTCCAGGGGCAGTACGCCGGGCGCACGCTCGCCGACGTAACCGGGCTGGACGTGACCAAGGACCCGATGCCCGAGGACTGGCGCGGCGCGCTCCGCGACCTGGGCCGGCTGACCCCGACCGCCTGGCAGGAGGCGCACGGCGCCCAGCGCGAGCGGGAGCGGAAGCATCCGATCTACGCCGTCACCGGGGCCACGATCTCGAGCCGCGCGATCACGCTGGGCGTGCGCGCGACCATCCTCCACTTCCGGAAGCGCTGGGAGCGGATCGCTCCCTATCTCGAAACCGACGTCCGCGAGGCCTCGCGATGAGCGAACAACCCCTTCTCTTCACCCAGCGCCCGCCCGGCGCGGTCTCGCTCTTGAAGAACGGCATCTTCGGCGAGAACCCGGTCTTCCGCCTGGCGCTCTCCCTCTGTCCGGCCGTGGCCGTCACGACCACCGTCGCGAACGGCATCATGCTCGGAATCGCGGTGCTCCTCGTGCAGGTGCTCTCCAGCGTGACCGTGGCGCTCACGCGGCGCTGGATCCACCCCCGGGTGCGCATCCCGGTCTACACGATCATCATCGCGGTCTGGGTAAGCGCGATCGACATGGTGCTCGCCGGCTTCTTCCCGCTCCTCTACGCGCAGGTCGGCCTCTACGTGAAGCTGATCGTGGCGTTCGCGATCATCATCTCGCGGCTCGAGGTGTTCGCCTCCCGCATGCCGCTCATCCCCACCTTCTGGGACGGGCTGGGGATGGGGCTCGGCTTCCTCTTCGCGCTGATGGCGATCGGGACCTTCCGGGAAGTGCTCGGCAACGGAACGCTGCTCGGGTTCCGCGTCGTGGCGGAAAAGCCGCTTCTCTTCTTCGCGCTGCCCGCGGGAGGGTTCTTCTCGATCGCGCTCCTCATGGCTTTCTTCAACGTGCTGGAGCGCCGCGCGTCGGGCGGTAAGACCGCGGCGCCGTCCACGGGAGGGAGCCATGGCCAAGCCGCGTAGCCTCGTCCTCGCCGGGACCGGCGCCCTGGCCCTCTGCTTCGCGATCGGGCTCGCGCTGGCCGCGGCGGCCGGGCGCCCGGCCGCGCCCCACGCGCCCTCGGGTGTCATCACCCGTGCTCGCGTCCTCGCGCCCGATCACGTGCGCCTCACCGTCGCCGCGCCCGTGGCCGACCTCCGGCCGTCCAATTTCCGCGTGACCGACGAGCGCGCCCCCGACGTGCCGATGGACGTCACCGCGGTCGAGACGCTTCCCGACGGGGCGATCCTCCTCACGGTGGCGGACCGGCTGGACCCGGCGGCGGGCTACCGGATCTCGATCCAGAGCCCGGCCGGGACACGCGAGGCGAAGCCCGCGCCGTGGGCGCTCCTCTTCACGGTGGTGATCTCCTCGGCGCTCATCAACAACTTCGTCTTCACGCGCTACCTCGGGCTCTGCATCTTCTTCGGCGTCTCGAAGAAGCGCGACACCTCGGTGGGCATGGGCTTCACGTTCGCGGCGGTCATGCTCCTCTCCGCGGCGATCTCGTGGGGCCTCTACACCTTCGTGATGCGCCCCCTCGAGCTCAAGTTTCTCCAGGTGATCGTGTTCATCGGCGTCGTGGCGTTCATCGTGCAGGCGCTCGACACGATCTTGCGGAAGACGCACGCGTCGCTGCACCAGCGCTTCGGCGTCTACCTGGTGCTGATCACGACGAACTGCATCATCCTGGCGGTGCCGCTGCTGAACGCCCAGGCGGAATCGGGCGTCGGCGAGTCGCTCGCGCTGGCCCTGGGCTCGGGCGCCGGGTTTGCGCTCGCGCTCTTCCTCATGTCCTGCGCCCGCGAGCGGCTGGAGCTGGCGCGCGTCCCGGTCGCTTTCCAGGGGCTCCCGATCGCCTTCGCGCTGGCGGGTCTCTTCGCGCTCGCGTTCATGGGCTTCTCGGGACTCACCTTCCTCCGGTGACGCCATGACCGACCTCCTCCACGTCGCGCTCTGGGGCTTCGCGGTCTTCACGGCGATCGGCGTCGTGTTCGGCCTGACGCTGGCCGGCGTGGCGCTCCGCTTCCAGGTGCCGGTGAACCCGACCGTGGAGAAGGTGCGCGCGTTCCTGCCCTCCGCCAACTGCGGCGCCTGCGGCTTTGCCGGCTGCCAGGCCTACGCCGAGGCGGTCGTGCTGCGGAACGAGGTCTCGCCGAACCTCTGCGTTCCCGGCCGCGCCGCCGTGGCCACCGCGCTCGCCCGCCTCACGGGGAAGGAGCTGGGCTCGGTCGAGGATCGCATCGTCGTGATGCGGTGCCAGGGGACCAGCGCCTACGCGCGAAAAGAGGCGGAGTACGCCGGGCTCAACACCTGCGCGGCGGCCGCGCTGGTCTTCGGCGGCCCGCGCGCCTGCAAGAACGGCTGCCTGGGCCTGGGGGACTGCGTGAAGGCGTGCCCCTTCGACGCGCTCTCGATCGGCATCGACGGAATCGCCGTGGTGAACGCCGACCGCTGCACCGGCTGCGGGCTCTGCGTGCCCGTCTGCCCGAAGGAGCTCTTCCAGTTCTATCCGCGGACGCGACGGATCGAGCTCTCCTGCGTCGCCAAGGAGAAGCAGTCGGTCGTCCGGGCCACCTGCATGGTGGGCTGCACCCTCTGCCGCAAGTGCGTGGCCAAGTGCCCCGCCCAGGCGATCGAGTGGGATGGCCGCACCATCATCATTCACCACGAACCCTGCCTCGCCTACGGACCGTCCTGCGGCGAGGCCTGCGTCGACATCTGCCCGAGCACGATCCTGCATCGCGTGGGACAGCTCGCGCAGCCCGAGCCGGCCGAGCCGGCGATGGAGGCATGACCGAGATGCGCGCTCCGACGACCCCCGACACGCACCCTTCCACGCGCTCGGAGGCCCGCTCCGGCGCGCCGCCGCGACCGCGGTCGCTCGTCCTTGCTCTCGTGGGGAGCGGCGGCGACGGCGTGGCGCTCCTGGGCGATCTCCTGCTCGGCATGGCGGCGCGCGAGGGGCTGTACGGCATGATGGTGCAGTCGTACGGGCCGCAGATCCGGGGCGGCGAGTCGGCCGCCATCCTGCGCCTCGCCGACCATGAGGTGCAGTACGAGGGGGACCAGGTGGACATCCTCCTCTGCTTCCGCCTCCGCGACCTGGCCCGCTTCCAGAGCTCGCTCCGCGTGCATCCGGGGAGCATCGTGGTGATCGATCAGGGAGAGACGGCGGAGGTGCCGGCCTGGCTGGGCGCGACAGCCGACAAACCCTACCGCTTCCCCTTCGCGCGCTACGAAGAGGGCGTCGAGGTCGACGGTCCGCCCAAGAACATGCTCGGGCTGGGGCTCCTCTGCCGCATGCTCGGCTGGCCCGACACCCTGGCGCAGGACATCCTCCGCCAGCGCTTCTCCGCGCGCCGCGAGCGCCTGCAGTCGAATCTCGAGTCGCTCGCGAGCGGCTACGCGGTGGTGGACCCGCCGTCGCGTCCGGCCCCCGAAGGGAAGGGGCTCGGGTTGTTCGCCGAGACCGGAAACGAGGCGGTGGCCCGCGGATCGATCGCGGCGGGCCTCGGCTTCTTCGCAGGCTACCCGATCACCCCTTCATCGGAGGTGATGGAGACGCTGATCGACGAGCTGCCGGCCGCCGGCGGACGCGTGGTGCAGGCGGAGGACGAGATGGCGGCGATGGGGATGGTGCTGGGCGCCTCGTTCGGCGGCGTGCACGCCATGACGGCGACGAGCGGTCCCGGGCTCTCCCTGATGACCGAGATGATCGGTCTCTCGAGCATGGCCGAGCTGCCCGCGGTGGTCGTGGACTGCCAGCGCGCCGGCCCCGCGACCGGGATGCCCTCGCGCACCGAGCAGTCGGACCTGTTCCACGCCATCTACGGCGGCCATGGCGACTTCCCGCGCGCGGCGCTCGGCATCTTCGACGTCGTGCACGGGCGGGACGTCATGCCGCGCGCGTTTCAGATCGCCGAGAAGTACCAGCTCCCGGTGATCGTGCTCTCCGATGCCTACATCGCGCAGCGCCGCCAGATCCGCGATCCGGCGGTGGCGCGGCGCGAGCGTCCCGAGCGCGAGCGGTGGACGCCCGAGAACGGCCTGCCGGCGCGCTTCGACGTGACCGGCGAGCACGGCGTGAATCCCTTCCGCGTGCCGGGAACGCCGGGCGGCAGCTATCTCGCCGCCGGCATCGAGCACAACCAGGAAGGCTATCCCACCGCGGACACGTCGATGCACCAGCGGATGAACGAGAAGCGCTTCCGGAAGATCGCGGGAATCGCCGCCGAGACGCGCGACTGGTATCGCACGCTCGGCGATGGGAAGGCGCCCAAGGGGATCGTGGCATGGGGCAGCACGTACGGCCTCCTGCGCGAGTGGGTGATCGCGCGGCCCGAGTGGCGCGTGTTCCTGCCCGAGATCATCCATCCCTTCCCGATGGAGGCGTTCGAGTCGTGGCGCCGGGGGCTCTCGAGCCTCGCCGTCGTGGAGCTGAACTACCAGGGGCAATTCCACCGCTACCTGTCGGGGCTGACCGACCTGCGCGGCGCCAAGTCGGTGGCGCGGAGCGGCGGCACGCCCATGACGGCGGCGGAGCTGGATCGGCTCCTCGAGGAGGCGGGATCATGAGCACGACGAAAGCAAAGGACTATCGAAGCGGCCTCGAGCCGGTGTGGTGCACGGGGTGCGGTGACTACGGCGTGCTGAAGGGGCTGACGCAGGCGCTGGCCGATCTCGAGATCCCGTCCGAACGGCTCGCCGTGATCTCGGGAATCGGCTGCTCCAGCCGGCTTCCCGGCTACACGAAGAGCTACGCCTTCAACTCCATCCACGGGCGCGCGCTCCCGATCGCGAGCGGGCTCAAGCTGTCGCGGCCGGAGATCACGACCGTGGTGGTCGGAGGGGACGGCGACGGGTTCTCCATCGGGCTCGGCCACATCCCCCACGCGATCCGGCGCAACGTGGACCTGACGTACGCCGTGCTCGACAACGGGATCTACGGATTGACCAAGGGGCAGGCCTCGCCCACGACGGCGCAGGAGTTCAAGCGCGACCGCGGTCTGGCAGGCGTGGAGGAGCGGCCCCTGAATCCCGTGCTCCTGGTGCTGAGCAGCGGGTGCGGGTTCGTGGCGCGCACGCATGCCGGAAACCTCCCGCACCTGCGCCAGATGTTCC
>DASSLZ010000242.1:0-8806 GCA_035689165.1 Candidatus Eiseniibacteriota bacterium
AGGAAGCGTACGCGCGGATCCGATGCCGCGCGGTGCCGGAGACGCTCCACCGTCCGGTCGGTCGAGCCGCCGTCGGCGACCACGATCTCGTCGGGAGCGCGTGATCCGCCCAGAAGCGAATCGAGGAGCGCGTCGATCGACGCCTCCTCGTTCCGCACCGTGACGATCAGGGCGACGGGCTCTGGAATCAACCCTACCAGCCGCCGGGCCGCGTCTCCGCGATGGCGTACGGCGCCTTCTCCCAGTCTCCGCGCTGGAAGTAGCGCGTCCCGACCCGCAGGAGATCGCCCGGAGTCACCGCGTCCATCTTGGAAGGGAGCGCCAGCAGCGCGTCGGGCGGAAGCCCGAACAGGTCGGCGCGAGCCCACTGGAAGGCGCGGGACGTGTTCGTGGTGAACGTCGCGTAGAAGGTCCCGATGGCATGCGTCTTCGCGTTCCGGAGATCCTGATCGAGATCCGGCCCGATCAGCTCCATCCCCGCGACCTTCTTGAACTGCCGGAAGAGCAGCTTGACCATGGCCTCTTCCTGAACCGGACCGCCGATCGTGAGCGAGGCGATGATCGGCGACTCGTCGATCGCCTGCGCCACGATCGAGTTCGCGCTCTGGGCGGTAGGCTCGGCCATGACGTACTTCTGGAACCAGCCGTACGGTCCCGAGAGAAGCGAGTTCACGACGTAGAAGACCGGCATCTCCGGGCTGTCCGCGGGCGGGCCGTTGAAGGCGAGCTGGATGGTCGTCATCGAACCCGCGCCCAGCTCCCACTTTTCGCGGAAGCCGGGGAACGGCAGGTCGACCGGCGGCTCGCCCGGGTGGAACGGACCCGCGCTCACGTCGCGGAACGCCTCCTCCACCGCGGGCCCGACCTCGGAGGGGTTCACGTCGCCGAAGACGGCAACGTACAGGTTCGGCTTCACGACGAACTTCTTGTAATAGGCTCCGATCGCGGAGGTCGGGAGCGAGATGAGGTTGACCTTGTTCCCTACGCCGGGGAGCCGGTAGCCGCTCACCGCGTACTTGGTCGCGAAGATGAGACGCTGCCGCTGCGCCGCGTCGTCGTCCTGCCACTTGTCGAGCGCCGTGAGGAGCAGGATCCGCGTGGCGTCCACCGTCACCGAGTCCAGGTCCGGATGGGACATCATCGCGCCCAGCCGGTTCAGCGCTTCCTTCCAATCGGACGAAGGCACCGCGAGGGAGACCCCCCACATGTCGCGATCCTGGTAGGGCGTGAACGATCCCAGGAGCGAGAGCGACTGCCGGTAGGCCAGGCCGTTCCGCCTGGGGTCGTTCGAATTGAGGAGCGTCTCGCGGACCAGCGACGTGATCCCGTTGTTCTTGTCGTTCTCCCAGCGCACGCCGCCGTTCAGGTAGACGGCCACCGTCACGCCCGGGGCGCTGTGATCCGGCCCGGTCAGGAGCCGGATCCCGCCGGCGAGCTTGGCGCGCTCCACGCGGCCGCGCCCGGCGTCGAAAGGCGTCGAAGCGATCGACGCGAGCGGCCCGTCGATGCGCGCGCGGCGCGCCTCGTCGGTGCTGGCGGTCGCGAGCGGGCCGCTCCGGTACGTGCCCTGGTACAGCGAGAGCTTCTCCTGGAACCGCTTCGGGAAGTCTTTCGCGGTGCCCAGGCTGTCGGCGGTGCGCGCCGGCATCATCTCGATGACCGCGCCGTTCTTCCAGTCGAGGTACTTGCGCGCGACCCCGGAGAGGTCCTCGGGGCGCACCGCGCTCACCCGCTGCGCGTACACCTCGTCGGCGCCGGGGTGTCCCTGGTAATAGGCGAGAGCGGTGGCGCGCCCCAGTCCCCAGAGCTCCGAGCGCGACATCAGCTCGCGGGCGAGGACGGAGTGGATCGCGACCTGGCACTCCTCAGCCGTGACCGGCTGCGAGCGGACCTTCTCGATCTCCTGGGCCAGGATCCCCTCCGCATCGGCCATCCGCCCGGGGTCCGCCGAGAGGACCAGAGCCACAAGCCCCGGATCGGGGCCGAACGAGCGCTGGGCCGCGGCCGCTCCGAAATCGTTCCCTCCCTCGCGCAACCGGCGCTCCAGCCGCGAGCCGGGAGCGTCGACTAAGACCGCGAGCAGGACGTCGAGCGCGGTCGCGTCGGCGGTGCCCCAGAGCGGCGCGCGGAAACCGGCGGCCACGACGGAGCCGTCGGCGTCGGGCGGACTGGGAACGGAACGCACGATCGGGTCCTTGAGCTCCTTGGGCGCCTGGACGCGCGGATGGGGGCGCGACTTGCCGGCGGGCACATCCTTGAAGGCCGCCGCGATCTGATCGGCCACCGCGTCGGCCTCGACGTCGCCGACCACGACCACCGTGATCCTGTCGGCGACGAAGTTCTCCTTGTAGTAGCGCTGGACGATAGGAAGCGTGAGCGCCGCCACCTCGAGCTCGGGCGCGTGGAAGGGCGTTCCCGGAGGGGTGTCGCCATAGAGCGATTCCCGCAGCGCGTTCAGGCTGACGCCGCCGGCCGCGCTCAGAGCGCCGCGGGACTCGCCGCGCGCCTTGGCCACCGACTGCTCCAGCGTGTACTGGTTGAAGGAAGGATGCAGGACGGCGTCGCTCAGGATGCCGAGCGCCCGGTTCACGTACCGCGCGGGCACCGTCATGTTGTAGATGATGCTGGAGTATCCCGATTCGCTTCCCAGCGTGCCGCCGAAGGACTCCGCTTCCTTGCGGACCTCGCCGCGCTGCTTGGTGGAGGTCTCCTCGTACGGGAGGTAGGAGAGCGCCGACGCGGCGCCCCGCTCGCTCCGGGTCTCGTCGCGGCTTCCCGCGTCGATCCAGACCTGGACCGTGGCGAGCGGACGCGAGCGGTTCTCCCGGACGATGACCGTCATCTTGTTGGGAAGGGTGCGGATCAGGTTGGGTGCGGCGGCGGCGGGACCGGCGGGTCCCAGGACGGCGGCCGCGATCAGGGCGGCAGCCGCGGCGGTCAGGGCAATGGGAGCGAAGCGCATTCGGGTCGAATCCTCCGGCGAGATGGTATGGGGTACCCCGAAAACTCTACTCCATTCGCGCCGAAAAACGAACCCCGGCGGGAGCGCCGCCGGGGTCCGGAAGCATCGTCATGTCGCGGCGGGGACGTTCCCGCCGGGGTTCTAGTGCTGCACGCGGACCACGTTGGTGGCCTGCTTGCCTCGGTTCTGATCCTCCATCGGGTCGAACTCGACGACCTCCCCTTCGTTCAACGTGCGGAAGCCGTCGGCGACGATCGCGGAATGATGGACGAAGAACTCTTCTCCCGAATCCTCCTGAATGAACCCGTAGCCCTTGGACTCGCTGAACCATTTGACCGAGCCGCGGTGTCTCAAGATCGGGGCCCCTCCTTTCGGCGTGAAAGCGATCGGGATGAGGGTATGTCGTGGGCGAAAGCTCGCTCGTCTAGACGTTCATGCCTCGCGTGGACCGGACGTTCTGGAAACAGTCCCTGCAGTATACCGGCTTTCCCGGCGTGGGACGGAACGGAACCTGGGTCATCTGGCCGCAGGACGAGCAGACGGCCTCGTGGAACTCCCGAGGAGCCGCGTTCGAGATCGGCGCGGCCGAAACCGGGCCGCCGGAGGCGCGCTTCTTCTCGTCCCGGCAGCGGCGGCACCGCGTGGGCTCGTGCTGAAAACCGCGGTCCTTGTAGAAATTCTGCTCCCCAACCGTGAAGACGAACTCTTCACCACAGTCGCGACATTTGATTACCTTGTCCACGTCAGCCATGAAGCCTCCGAGACGCACTCACTTCTGGATGAAACAAAAACGCCCCCACCGGGTGAGTACCGTGGGGGCCTCCTGCGGGAACCGTGGGCTTTTGGCGTACGGAAGCATGACGGGAGTTGGGGAGATGACTGCATTGTCACTCGTAGCTGCCGATACTCCGCCGAGCACGGACCGACTGAGCCTTGCCAACATCTAACTATAGGGAGAGGCGCGACTTGTGTCAAGCCATTTGAGGCGTTTTTCCATCGCCGGAACTGCGTATCGCTGCGCGATTTTCGTGTTCGCGCTGGCCGCCGCGGCCCTGATCGGCCCGGCCCGGCCGGGGGCGGCCGCTCCGGAACCTCCCCCCCGCCCCTCCGCGGACTCGCTCGTCGTGCTCCACTCCAACGACGTGCACTCCCACCTTCTCCCCTTCCACCGGAGCGAAGCCACCCTGGTCGGCGGAGCGGCCGCGCGGGCGGCGCTGATCGAACGCGAGCGGGAACGCGACCCGGACCTGCTCCTCCTGGACGCGGGCGACATCGTGCAGGGGACGCCCGCCTATAACCTGTTCCGCGGGGTCCCCGACACCCGCGCGATGTCCGCGATGCGGTACGACGCCGTCGCCCTGGGCAATCACGACCTCGACGACGGCCCCGCGGCGTGGCTCGCGCTGCGCCCGCTCGCCGAGTATCCGGTCCTGAGCGCGAACGTGTTCGCCGCTGCGGACAGCAGCTGGGCATCGGGGCTCGGCGACGCACCTTCCGCCGAGGTCCGGCGCGGCGCGCGCTGGATCGGGGGCGCGTCCGTGTCCAGCTCGGCATCCCTGCGGTTCCTGGCCAAGCCCTATCTCATCCGGTCGTGGCACGGGAAGCGGATCGCGATCCTGGGCCTCACCACGGGAAGCCTCGTGAACATCGTGCGCATCAGCGCCAACCGGGGCGTCGCCGTCTCGGATCCGGTCCTTGTCGCGCGGTGGTTCGTGCCCATCCTTCGCCAACAGGCGGACTACGTGATCGCCCTCACGCACCTCGGTGTCGACGCCGACCAGGATCTCGCGCGCCGCGTCCCCGGCATCGATCTCATCGTGGGGGGGCACAGCCATACGCGCCTCGACGAGCCGGTGTTCGCCGGGAACGGCACGGCTCCCGGCCTCGCGGGCGTGCCGATCGTGCAGACCGGGGCGTGGGGCGACCGCATGGGCCGAAGTGTCCTCTACCTCGCGAACGGCCGCCCCTCCGGGTTCTCCTACGAGCTGTTGCGGGTGCGCCCCCAGGATGGCGAGGATCCCGCGATCGCGGCCCTTCTCCGGCCGGTGGCCGACTCCGTGTCCGTGGCGATGGGGGCCACCGTGTACGAATCGACCGGACGGGTGCCGACCCCCCAGCGCGACGACGTGGAGACGGCGATCGGGAATTTCGCGGCCGAGGTCCTCCGCGAGACCGCGGGCGCGGAGGTCGGCATCATGAACACGGGCGGGATCCGCGCTCCGATTCCGCGCGGACCGGTCACCGTGGCGGACGTCTATTCTACGTTCCCCTTCGACAACACGATCGTCGTCGTGCCGATGCGCGGCGATGACCTCCGCCGGCTCCTGGACTTCGCGGCGCGGCGGATCGGCAAGAGCGACTTCGCCCAGGTGAGCGGCGTGCGGTTCTCGATCAGCGGCGACTACGCCTCGGACATCCGGGTGAACGGCCATCCGCTGGACGAGGACCGCATCTACCGGGTCGCCACGATCGACTTCCTCTACGAGGGCGGCGCCGGCTACACCCAGTTCCGGAAAGCGGGCCCCGCCGAGCCCACCGGTGTTTTCCAGAACGAGGCCGCGGTCTCTTTCCTGCGGCGCCATCCCCAGTATCAGTTCCGCACCGACGGGCGCATCGCGTGGGAGGGCGCAGCCCGCGGGCTGCGCTCCCTGCAGACGCGCTGAAGACGCCAAGCGATACGGCCCTGGCCGGACGCCCGGGCCCGGAATCGAAACTTTCGGTTTGACAGCCCCGGAGGGGCGGGGCTACGGTCCCTCGCGTCCGGGCTCTTGGCGCGGCCCGGCAGGACAACGCTTTGAAATCCTGCATCAGTGTTGCCTCGCACTCGTCATCCGGCTTCAGCGTTGGCACGCGGCACGATTCAAAGCACGACCCGGTGCTCGAACGCTGAAGCGAAACCCGAAGGACGCACCGAAGACGACGAAGCTGGCCGACGGTCCGGAGCCGTCGCGGGATACGACTGTCCCCCGCGACGGCTCCGGGCATTTCGGCACAAGGGGCGCTCCCGCGTCCCTCGGAGGGAGGTGAACGCTCGATGCGCAAGAGGGGAACGGTGAAGTGGTTCAACGAGGCCAAGGGATTCGGATTCATCCAGCAGGCCGGCGGTGAGGACGTCTTCGTCCACTACTCGGCGATCCAGGGTGAGGGCTTCAAGACGCTGTCCGAGGGACAGGTGGTGGAGTTCGAGATCGTGGAGGGGCCGAAGGGAAAGCAAGCCGCCAACGTGACTCCGGTCTGACCCGGACGCTCCTTGTAACCTGACCGCCCCGACGCGGGTAGCGCCGGGGCGTGTTTTTATAGGCCCGGCGGGTGTAGGATTCGCCGCTTATATATGCCCGAGCAACCCCACCAGGAAGAACCGGACCCGGGACACCAGATCCCCGCGCTGCCGCCCGACCCCCCGGCCGGCGTGATCGTCGACCCGGCGCCGATCCGTTTCGCCAAGCGCCTCTTCGCGGCCGTCATCGGGCCGGCGCGCGCCTTTACCGATCCCGCGCTGTTCCACAAGATCTCGCTCGCCGCCTTCCTCGCGTGGGTCGGACTGGGCGCGGACGGCCTCTCGTCTTCGGCGTACGGCCCCGAGGCGGCGTGGCTCGCCCTGGAGGGGAACGTCTTCCTGGCGATCCCGCTGGCGCTGCTCACCGCGTTCACCGTCTTCGTGATCGCGGCCAGCTACCAGCGGATCATCGAGCGCTTCCCCGCCGGCGGCGGCGGTTACGTGGTCGCGACCAAGCTGCTCGGACCGGGAGCGGGGCTCGCGTCCGGAAGCGCCCTCCTCGTGGATTACGTGCTCACGGTCGCGATCTCGCTGGCGAGCTGCAGCGAGCAGGTGTTCAGCGTGCTCCCGACGCAATACCAGTTCGTGAAGCTTCCCTTCACGTTCCTCCTGCTCGGGGTGCTGACGCTCCTGAATCTGCGCGGCGTGCGCGAGTCAGTCGCCATCATCTCGCCGATCTTCCTTCTGTTCATCGTGACGCACGCGGCGGGTCTCGTGACGGGCATCGTGTCGAACTGGGGCCAGGTGCCGCTCGAGTGGACCCATCTTCACGAGCAGTCTTCGGTGGCCGCCCAGAACATCGGGCTGGTTGGCCTCGTGATGATCCTCTTCCGCGCCTTCACGCTGGGCGGCGGCACCTATACGGGGATCGAGGCGGTCTCGAACGGCGTGCCGATGCTGCGCGAGCCCAAGGTGGAGACCGCCAAGATCACGATGCGCTACATGGCCATTTCGCTGGCCCTGATCGCGGGCGGCATTCTGTTCTGCTACCTGCTCTACCAGGTCCGCCCGGTTCCGGGACGGACGCTCAACGCGGTCCTCTTCTCCGCGATCGCGGGAACGGTATTTCCTCCCGGGAGCGGCCTGGGGCACGCGCTCGTCGCGATCACGCTCATCTCTTCCGCCGCCCTCCTGTTCGTGGCGGCCCAGACCGGCTTTCTCGGGGGCCCGCGCGTGCTTGTCTACATGGCGTTCGACCGGTGGGTGCCGTCCCGCTTCTCCAGCCTCTCCGAGCGGCTGGTCACGTCGAACGGCGTCCTGTTCATGGCGATCTCCGCGGCCATCGTCCTGGCCGCCACCCAGGGCGCGGTGCACATCCTGGTCGTCCTCTACTCGATCAACGTGTTCCTCACCTTCTCGCTCGCCCAGCTCGGCATGTGCCGCGACGCGCTGAACCTCAAGCGGGAGGGACAACCGTGGAAGCGGGCCTTCTTCATCAGTTCGCTCGGCTTCGTCGTGACCGGGCTCCTCCTGATCGGGACCGTCTACTTCAAGTTCACCGAGGGCGGCTGGGCCACGCTCCTCGTGACGGCGATCATCGCCATGGTCTGCGTCATGATCCGGGGCCATTACGTGCGGACCAACCAGAGCCTGCACCGGCTGGATCAGGCGCTCACGACCGTGCCGCTCCCCGCGAGCGAGCCGACGCAGGCGCCGCTCAAGAAGAACGCGAACACCGCGGTGCTCACCGTGACCTCGTTCGGCGGGCTGGGAATCCACACGCTCCTGAACCTGTTCCGGGTCTTCCCCGGGCAGTTCAAGCAGGTGATCTTCATCTCGGTCGGCGCGATCGACTCCGGCCAGTTCAAGGGGGCCGAAGAGATCGAGGCGCTCCGCGCCAGCACCGAGGCGGAGCTCCGGAAGTACGTGGAGTTCGCGCGGAAGCTGGGGATTCCCGCCGAGAGCCGCCTGGCGCTCGGCACCGACATCGTGGACGAGCTGGAGCAGCTGTGCATCCTGGTTCAGGAGCAGTTCCCGCGCAGCGTCACCTTCGCCGGCCAGCTGGTGTTCCAGAAGGAAGGGAGCATCGTCCGCTGGCTCCACAACCAGACCTGCGTCGCGCTCCAGCGCCGCCTCGCGTTCCACGGGTTGCCGATGGTGATCCTGCCGGTGCGCGTGTATTGATGTCCCGCGGCCGGAGGCCTCGGAAGCCGGCGTGAGCCGCTCGTGGAAGGAGCGCGCCGCGGCGGTTCGCCTCGAAGGGCACGCCCTGCTGCTCGCCGCGCGCGATCCGCGGACGCCGCGCTTGGCGAGGGCCCTCGTCTGGAGCCTCGCCGCCTACGCCCTGTCACCGATCGATCTCATCCCCGACTTCATCCCGATCCTGGGACATCTCGACGACGTGGTGATCGTGGGGGCCGGTTTGTGGATCGCGCGGCGCATGATTCCCGAGGCCGTGTTGTCGGAATGCCGCGAGCGGGCGCGGAGCAAGGCGGCGGAGGGCAAGGACCCGGGAAAGGATCGCGGCGGGGCCCAGGGGTGATGGCTGGTGGAAGGTGGGACCGGACCCGCGCCGCGTGCTGCCCCCGCGCGGACTCCCTCGGCGCAAGGCGGCTGGGCAAACCCTT
>DASSLZ010000243.1:0-16887 GCA_035689165.1 Candidatus Eiseniibacteriota bacterium
GGATGCAGCGCATCTTCCGGCTCATCGCCAAGGTCGCGCCCACCGAGAGCACCGTGCTCATCACCGGCGAGAGCGGCACCGGAAAGGAGATGGTCGCAACCGCGATCCACCTCCAGAGCCGCCGCGCCCACCGTCCCTTCATCGCCGTGAACGCCGCGGCGGTCCCCGAGTCCCTGTTCGAGAGCGAGCTGTTCGGGCACGTGCGCGGGGCCTTCACCGGCGCGGTGGGGGACCGCCCGGGGCTGTTGCGCCAGGCGGACGGCGGCACGCTCTTTCTCGACGAAGTGGCCGAGATGCCGCTCGCCGTGCAAGCCAAGCTGCTCCGCGCGCTCCAGAGCGGGGAGGTGCGGCCGGTCGGCGGCGCCGAGGCGACGCACGTCGACGTGCGCGTCATCGCCGCCACGAATCGCGACCTGCCTCGCGCCCTCGCCGAGGGGCGCCTGCGCGAAGACCTCTACTACCGCCTCAGCGTGTTCACGATCGAGATGCCGGCGCTCCGGGAGCGCCGCGAGGACATCCCGCTCCTGGCCACGTTCTTCCGCCAGCGCTACGCCCGCCGGATCGGAAAGCGCGTGGACCGCTTCACCGACCGCGCCCAGTACTACCTGATGCGCTACGACTACCCGGGCAACGTGCGCGAGTTGGAGAACGCCATCGAGCGCGCGGTGACGCTCTCCGAGCACGGCGAGATCACGCACATGGACCTGCCTCCCACGTTCCGGGAGGCGCCGGTCCGGCTGCTTCGCGAGGGCGACGCGTTCCCCTACCGGGCCGACATGTCGCTCGCGGATCTGGAGGCCGAGCACATCCGGCGGGCCCTGGTCCACTTCGCCGGGAACACCACCAAGGCAGCCCGCTCGCTCGGCGTTTCCCGGTCGACGCTCTGGCGGAAGATGAAGCAGTATGGTTTATAGTTGCTCTATAATGGATCAATAAGCGTTCGATAATGGAACGTAACGGTGGCGGGTCGGCGCACCCCTTTCCATTAAATGGCGTATTTGTAGGGACTTACGATAACTGTGGGATTTGGCACATCGGCTGCACAGCTCTCCTGTCGAGCGAAGCCGCCTGGGAGGCGGCGAGTTCAACAAAACAAGAATGAGGAGGAGAGCCAAAATGTCAGTGACCCGTTGGAATCCCGTTCGTGATGAGATGACCCGCTTCGTCGACGAGTTCCTCGGCCGCCGCTTCGAGTCGGAGGGACCGACCGTGTGGCAGCCCCGCGTCGACATCGAAGAGTCGGACGAGACCTACGTCGTGCGCGCCGAGCTCCCGGGGATGAAGCTGGAGGACATCAAGATCACCGTCGAGGATAATCAACTGACCATCCGGGGTGAGAAGCGCCGGGAGGAAGAGAAGAAGGGCACCACCTATCACCGCGTGGAGCGCGTGTACGGCATGTTCGAGCGCTCGTTCACGCTGGGCCACCTGGTGAACAGCGACCGGATCGAGGCCTTCTACCGCGACGGCGTGCTCCAGGTGAGCATTCCCAAGGCCGAGCAGGCCAAGGCGCGGGAGATCGCGATCAAGGTCGAGAAGTAGCGAGCAGCATCCAAACCATCGAACGTTGCGGCGGGCGGGGTCCGGCCAAAGCCGGGCCCGCCCGTATTCGCAGGAGCCGTGAAGCGGCCCCGAAACCGGAGGGATCATGGGAAAAATCATAGGAATCGACCTCGGCACGACGAACTCGTGTGTCGCCGTGATGGAAGGCGGTGAGCCGGTCGTCATTCCGAATGCCGAGGGAGCCCGGACGACCCCCTCGGTCGTGGCTGTCACCAAGACCGGCGAGCGCCTCGTCGGTCAGGTCGCCAAGCGGCAGGCGGTCACCAACCCCAAGAACACCGTCTATTCGATCAAGCGATTCATGGGGCGGAAGTACTCCGAGGTGGTCGAGGAGATCAAGAACGTCCCCTACGAGGTGAAGGAAGGACCGGGCGGCCAGGTGCAGATCGTCCTGGGCGACAAGTCGTACACGCCCCCCGAGATCTCCGCGATGATTCTCCAGAAGATGAAGCAGACCGCGGAAGACTATCTCGGCGAGAAGGTGACGGAGGCGGTCGTCACGGTGCCCGCGTACTTCAACGACGCGCAGCGCCAGGCCACCAAGGACGCCGGGCGGATCGCGGGTCTCGACGTGAAGCGCATCATCAACGAGCCGACGGCGGCCGCGCTGGCGTACGGCCTCGACAAGAAGAAGGACGAGAAGATCGCCGTCTACGACCTGGGCGGCGGCACGTTCGACATTTCCATCCTCGAGCTGGGCGACGGCGTGTTCGAGGTCAAGTCCACGAACGGGGACACCCACCTGGGCGGCGACGACTTCGACAAGCGCGTGATCGACTGGCTGGCGCAGGAGTTCCAGAAGCAGGAAGGGATCGATCTCCGGAAGGACGCCATGGCGCTCCAGCGGCTGAAGGAAGCCGCGGAGAAGGCCAAGATCGAGCTCTCCACGGTGATGCAGACCGACGTGAACTTGCCCTTCATCACGGCGGACGCGAACGGTCCCAAGCACCTGAACGTCACGCTGACGCGGGCCAAGTACGAGCAGCTGGTGGACGACCTGATCCAACGGACCAAGCCGCCGGTGGAGCGCGCGCTCTCCGACGCGGGGCTCTCTCCGTCGCAGATCGACGAGGTGATCCTGGTCGGCGGCGCCACGCGTACGCCCAAGGTTCAGGAACTGGTCCAGAAGCATTTCGGCAAGGAGCCGCACAAGGGCGTGAACCCGGACGAGGTCGTCGCGATCGGCGCCGCGATCCAGGGCGGCGTGCTCGCCGGCGACGTGAAGGACGTGCTGCTGCTCGACGTGACCCCGCTCTCCCTGGGGATCGAGACCCTGGGCGGCGTCATGACCAAGCTGATCGAGCGGAACACCACGATCCCGACCAAGAAGTCGGAGATCTTCTCGACCGCGGCGGACAGCCAGACCACCGTCGAGATCCACGTGCTCCAGGGCGAGCGCGACATGGCCCAGGACAACAAGACGATCGGGCGCTTCCAGCTCACCGGGATCCCGCCCGCGCCGCGCGGCATTCCGCAGATCGAGGTGACGTTCGATATCGACGCCAACGGCATCCTGCACGTCACGGCCCGCGACAAGGCGACCGGGAAGGAGCAGAAGATCCGGATCGAGGCCGGCGGCGGTTTGACCGAGCAGGAGATCAAGAAGATGGTGACCGACGCCGAGTCGCACGCGGCGGAGGACAAGCAGAAGCGCGAGCAGATCGAGACCAAGAACCGCGGCGACGCGCTCGCGTACGAGACCGAGAAAAATCTCAAGGAGCTTTCGGAGAAGATGGACGGCGCGGATCGAGCGAAGGTCGAGAACGCGCTCGCCGATCTGAAGCGAGCGCTCGAGGCGGGTCACTCGGAGGAGATCAGGACCGCCACGGACACGCTGAACCGGGTCTGGGGAGAGGTCTCGCAGCGGATGTACGCCGGCGCGGCGCAGGGGCCGGGAGGCCCGGGCGAAGGTCCGGGGCCGGAAGGCCAGGGCCCGGTCGGCGGCGAGCCGCAGGGCGGACCGCAGCAGGGCGGCAAGAAGGAAGGCGACGACGGCGCGGTGGACGCGGACTTCGAGGTCGTGAAGTAGCGGCGGCGTCGCAGCCCAGCCCGTCGTACGTACTGATGGCGCCCCGGGAGGAAGTCCCTTCCGGGGCGTTCGTTCCCCAACCCGAGGAGTTTCCATGAACGCGACGGTGAAGGAGAAGGCCACGTTCGCCGCCGGCTGCTTCTGGGGCGTGGAGTCGATGTTCCGCGCCGTGCCGGGCGTGCTGGACGTCGCCGTGGGCTACACGGGCGGTCACACCGAGAACCCCACCTACAAGGAGGTCTGCACGGGCCGCACGGGCCACGCCGAGGCGGTGGAGGTGATCTACGACCCCGCGCGGGTGACCTACGACACGCTGCTCGGCGTCTTCTTCGAAAACCACGACCCGACCACGCCGAACCGCCAGGGTCCCGACGTGGGCGAGCAGTACCGCTCGGCGATCTTCGTCCATTCGCCGGAGCAGGAGCGGGAAGCCCAGGCCAAGGTGGCCCAGCTGGAAGGCGCGAAGCGCTTCCGCCGGCCGATCGTCACCCAGATCGTCCCCGAGACGCCCTTCTGGCGCGCGGAGGAGTACCACCAGCGCTATTTCGAGAAGAAGGGGATCGCTCCGACATGCCACATGCCGGCGCCGCGGCCCTGAGGTCCCGGGGCCGCGCCCCGGGCCGACTCCCGGCCTCGCGTCAGCCGACCCGAATCCGCTAAGCATTTCCGTCCCCCTGCCGATAACTGTTCCGTCACGGGCTCAGTGCGTTTGCAGCGGCCCGATGGGGGAATCCGACTCCTTGAATCTGAACGTCGCCGTCATCATGCCGCCGGGAGCCGAGCGGGAGGCGCTGCTCGCCTACCTGGAGCGGCGCCATGCCGCGGTCGTCCTCGCCGACACGGTGGACCAGTTCCTGGCCACGCGCGTGGAAGAGGCGTGCTCGCTGGGCGTGCTCGACTTCGGGTCGCGCGCGCAGGCGGAGAGCGAGCGGAGCTACCCCGTGGACCGGCGGGACGCCATCCGACGGCTCAAGGAGCGCTGGCCGCGCATGCAGCTCGTGCTCTGGCTGGACCGCGAGGACGCCGCCGACGCCGCCGACATGAACGCGAGCGGCATCCGGAACATCTTCCTGAAGCCGATCCGCACCGAGGCGCTGGACGGCCTGCTCCAGGCGGCCGGCCGGAGCGTGGTGCAGCACGCCCGCGAGCAGCGGGAGACCGCGCGCGTCGAGCAGGAATTCCGGTTCGAGCGGATCGTGGGGGAGAGCCCCGCCATCCGGCGCGCGGTCGAGCTGGCGCAGAGCGTCTCGTTGAGCAGCGCGACGTCCGTGCTGATCCTGGGGGAGAGCGGCGTGGGCAAGGAGCTCTTCGCCCGGGCGATCCACGGCGAGAGCCCCCGCGCACACGGCCCCTTCATGGAGATCAACTGCGCCGCGATCCCGCGCGAGCTCTTGGAGAGCGAGCTGTTCGGCCACGAGAAGGGCGCGTTCACGGACGCGACCCAGCAGCGGATCGGTCTCTTCGAGGCGGCCGAGCACGGCTCGGTCTTTCTCGACGAAGTCGGCGAGCTGCCGCTTACGCTGCAGGCCAAGCTCCTCAAGTTCCTCGACATGAAAGTCGTGCGGCGCGTGGGCGGCTCGCGCGACATCCCGGTGGACGTGCGCATCCTGGCGGCGACCAACCGCGCGCTGTCGGACGAGGTGCGCTCCGGGCGCTTCCGCGAGGACCTCTACTACCGCCTCAACGTCGTGCCGATCGAGGTGCCGCCGCTGCGCGAGCGGAACGGCGACATCGTCCTGCTCGGGCGCCTCTTCACCGAGCGCGTCTCGCGGAAGCTGGGGCGCCCGGTGCGGCTGAACGCGGCGGGCGAGAAGGCGCTGCTCCACTATCCGTGGCCCGGCAACGTCCGCGAGCTGATGAACGCGGTCGAGCGCGCCGTGCTCCTGAGCCGCGCCGAGGAGATGGGCCCCGCGGAGCTCGCGCTGCCCGATCTCCAGCCGCGACCGATCGGCGACGCCGATCTCGGGTCGCTCGGCATCCGGATCCCCGCCGAGGGGATCTCGCTCCTCGCGCTGGAGAAGGCGGCCATCGAGGGCGCCCTCGAGAAGAGCGGGGGCAACGTGGTCGAGGCGGCCCGGCTCCTCCACATCGGCCGGGGCAGCCTGCGATGCAAGATGCGCCGGCATGGCATCGGGCGCGACCGCGAGGAAGAAAAGGCCGCCCCCCGGGTCGGCCAGCTGGCCTGATCCGGCCTCCGGGCCGCCCCGTTTCGAAACACCCCTCCGTCGAGGATTCTTCGCCGCGCCCGTTCCGTCGCGAACCCCGCTCCCAGGCCCCGCATCCTAAGTCGCTGTGCCCCTGCGTCTGGAACGGCCCTCCTTGACACCCCCCGGTTTGCTCCGTAGCCTCGATGGAGGTTTTCGGAACCTGTTGTCCGGTACCGGCATCCATGACTGAGGAGTTCGTGAATCCAACAGCGACCGACGAGGAACTCGTCCGCAAATCGCAGGAGGATGATGAGCGCGCCTTCGGCGAGCTCGTCACGCGGTACGAGTCCAAGGTCTACAGCCTGGCGATGAAAATGCTGCGGAATCCGGAGGACGCGGAAGACGTCCTTCAGGAAACGTTCCTCCGGGCGTATCGCGGCATCAAATCGTTCAAGGGGAACTCGACGTTCTCCACGTGGATCTACCGCATCACCGCGAACTCGGCGCTGATGCGGCTTCGGAAGAAGCAGCTTCCCCAGGTCTCGATCGAGGAATCGGACGAGCGGGAAGCGCCGATCTCCATCGCCGACTGGGCGCCTGGCCCCGTCGAGCAGCTGTTGAACCAGGAAATGCAGAAAGTCATGGACGAGGCGATCGATGCGCTCCCAGCCGAATTTCGACAAGTCTTCATCCTGCGGGACGTGGAAGAGATGTCGAATGCGGACGTGGCGGAGATCCTCGATCTCTCGGTGGCGGCCGTGAAATCACGCCTCCACCGGGCACGCCTCAAGGTCCGTAACCGTCTCGCACAGTACTTCAGCGAGACCAAAGCCGATCGGACGAGGGCCAAAGCATCATGATGACGTGCCGCGAGGTGCTGGATTCGATTTCATCGTTCATCGACGAGGACCTGAAGCAGGAAGTTCTTCACGAAATGCGGAAGCACATCCACGTGTGCAGCGATTGCCGCGCCCAGTTCGACAGCATGACGATGACGATCAAGCTCTACCGCCACGAGCCCAAGCCCAGCGTTCCCGCCGAGTGCCACGACCGGCTGGTGAAGGTCCTCGAGCTCGAGCGGATGAAGCCGCCGAGTCCTCAGGACGTCGCGGACGCCTCGGGCACTCCAAGTCCCCAGAGTCCGCCCAAGAGCGCGTCCGGCACCCCCGAAACGAAGAGCTGACGGGCCCGCCACCGGGTCCATGAATTCCGACGCCCCGCGTCGAATCCATCTCTACCGCCCTCAGAACCAGCTCGGCGATCTCCTCCTCAACGTCCCGGCCATCCGGGCCATCCGCGACCGGTACCCCGAAGCCAAGCTGACGCTGATCGTCGGGCCTCAGAACGCGCCCGCCGTCCTGGGGCAGCTCTGGGCCGACGAGGTGCGCGTGCTGCGCGGCCGCGGCGGGTGGGCCGCCCTTCGCGAAGCCCTCCGCGTCGCGCCGCGCCCCGATCTCTCGATCTACTTCACCACCGTTTCCTATTCCGTGAGCGGCGCCCTGCTCGCGGCGCGGTCCGGGGCGCGCCAGCGGATCGGGTTCGCGCCGGCGCGGTACGGCCGCCGCGACTGGGCGGGTTTGACGCGGGCGGTACCCTATCCCGAAGGGAAGCGGCATCAGTCGGAGGTCTCGATGGCGCTGGCCCACGCCGCCGGGGCCACGGTCGCGCCGCCTCCGCCGCACTACGTCCCCGATCCCCGCCTGTTGTCGCGTGTTCCCTCCGGGGTGGCGTATCTTCACCCCGGCGCCGGCAAGATCAAGAACCGATGGCCCGTGGAACGCTTCGCGGAGGTGGCGGCGGGGCTCGCGCGCCGCGGTCTGGAGGTGCGCGTGCTCGAAGGGCCGCAGGATTCGGGAACGGCGGCGGCGTTGAGCGCACGCGTCGGTCGCGAGCTACTGGTCGTGCGCGGCGAGACCGTGCCGATGCTGGCCGCCCGCTTCGCGCGCGCGGCGGTCTACGTGGGGAACGACACGGGACCGCTTCATCTCGCCGGGGCGGTGGGATGTCCCACCGTGGGAGTGTATGGCTGGACCGATCCCGACGAGTGGAAGCCCGTGGGCGCGCGGGTACGCGCGGCGCGCGCGGCCGATGCGAAACTGGAGTCGGTGACGGCGGCGATGGTCCTGGAAGCCGTGACGGCGGCGCTGGAGGAGGGGGTGCGGGTTTGAGGGAAGCGACGAGACGCGCGTGGCATGGGACCGCGGTGGCCGCGATCCTCCTCGTGCCGGTTTTCGCCGTGGCAGCGCCGCCGGCGGGCCCCGCCCGCTCTGCCGCACCGTCCGCGCGCCCGGCGTCCCTGAACGCCGCGGCCCTCTCCGCGCGCGAGGCCCATCGGGATACGACGGGGCTCGCCCACGTCCTCCTCCGCGGCTCCTCGCCTTCGCTGCGCGCCTCGGCCGCTCGAGCCCTGGGGCGGATCCAGAACCGCGGGTCGGTGACGGCGCTCTCCGCCGCGCTGCGCGATCCGGTCGCGCCCGTACGCCGTGAAGCGGCGTTCGCGCTCGGCCTGGTCGGCGACTCGACGGCCGCGCCGGCCCTGGCGGCCCGCCTGGGCGTCGAGGCCGATGCCGAGGCGCGGGTCTCGATGCTCACCGCGCTCGGCTACGTCGGCGCGCGCCGCGGCGGCCCCGCGCTGGCGACCGCCTTGCGCTCCGCGCGGGCGGTCGAACGGCACGCCGCGGCGCTTGCCGCCGGCCGCGCGCGGGACTCCTCGCTGGTCGAGCCGCTCGCCCTCGCCGCCAAGGGCGAGGATGCCGACACTCGCTGGCGCGCGGCCTATGCCCTGGGCCGGATCGGGGACCGGCGGGCCGGCCCCGCGCTGGAGCCGCTGCTCGCCGATCCGAACCCGCTCGTCCGCTCCATGGCCGCCCGCGCGGCGGGGGACGTCGCGGACTCGGCGGCCGCGCCGCGCCTGGTCGCGCTCCTCGCCGATCCGGCATGGCGCGTCCGCGTGAACGCGGCCCACGCGTTGGGAGCGCTGAAGGCGCCGGCGGGCGCGTCCGGGCTCCGCGCGGCGCTCCAGGATTCGAGCCCCCACGTGCGGTGGGAATCGGCGCTCTCCCTGGGCGCCCTGCGCGACACCGCGGCCGCGGCGCCGCTTCGGGTGGCGCTCGCCGACAGCGCGACCGGCGTCGTCCAGGGAGCCGCGATCGCGCTGCTCCAGATCCAGGGCGAGGCCGCCGTTCCCACGGTCGCGCCCGCCCTCGACCTGCTGCCTCCGTTCCTGCGATCGGGACTCATCGACGCGCTTGGCGATCTCGCCGGCCCCGCTTCGCTCGAGATCCTGCTCGCGCGCGTGCGCGACGATTCCGATCCCGCGGAGGCGGCGGGCGCGGCGTCGGCGCTCTCGCGCCGCGCGGCCGATCGCCGCGCCGCGATCCCCGCCCTTCGCGCGGCGCTCAGGTCGAAGGATTTCACCGTCGTCGCCTCCGCGGCGGAGGGGCTGGGCACGCTCGGCGATTCCACTTCGGTGCCCGCGCTGGCGCAGCTCCTCGTCGCTCGCGCCAAGCCCGACGACGCCGACGTGGCCGCCTCCGCCGCGACGGCGCTCGCGGCGCTCAAGACTTCGGATGCGCTCGCCGCGTTGCGCTCCGCGCGAAACGACCCCGAGCGGCGTATCCGCGAGACCGCGACGCGAGCGCTGGGGCTTCCCGACGACTCGGTCGCGGCCACGCCCGCGCCTCCGCTCCGCGTGGATCCGCTTCCGGCGAGGTCCGCCACGCGGGCCACCGTCGTGACCGAGCGGGGGACGGTGCTGATCGAGCTTCGCCCCCACGAGGCGCCGCGCACCGTCGAGAACTTCGCGCGGCTCGCGCGCTCGGGATACTTCAACGGGCTCGAGTTCCATCGTGTCGTACCGAACTTCGTCATCCAGGACGGCTGCCCGCGCGGCGACGGCTGGGGCGGCCCCGGATATTCGATTCCGTGCGAGTACAACGACCTTCCCTACGGCATCGGCGCGGTCGGCATGGCGCTCGCGGGCAAGGACACCGGCGGCAGCCAGTGGTTCATCACGCTGTCCCCGCAGCCCCGGCTGGAAGGGCGCTACACCGTGTTCGGCGAGGTGACGAAGGGGATGGAGGTGGTGGAGCGGATCATGCCGGGGGATCGGATCGTGAAGATCGAAGTGAAGTGAGCGACACCACGATGGGATGAACCGGCCATTTGGCGATCACGAAAGGCTGCTCTCGCGCCGATGAATGAGAGGGTCCTTGTCGCGGATCAACATGCTCCAGAGCATGTTGATTGTGCCGTTTTGACTCGCATGAATGAGGTGCGGTGATGGGAAACCGTCGTGAGCTGAGCCAGCAGCTTCTTCTGACGATCGCCCTGCTTCTCGCCGCATTCGGGACCGCGCAGGCCAAGAGCTTCGAGTCGGCGCTCGATCCGCCGCGGTGGGCCGTGAAGTCCCTGCTCGCGAGCGGCATCGAGGTCTGGCCCGGCGATCTGGGAGGCGCCGCCTACACCGTGTCGCGACATCTCAGCCCCAACTACGTCGAGGGCGACTTCGACGGCGACGGGAAGAGCGACATCGCCATCCTCATTCGGAGAAAAGCCGACGACAAGTTCGGCATGGCGATCCTCCTCCGCGCGCAGGCCAAATCGGGCACGAAAGCCACCATCCTCGGGGCAGGCTCCCCGTTCGGGACCGGAGGGAACGACTTCCGCCGGATGGACGCGTGGTCGGTCCAGAGCCAGGAGAGCTTCCCACCGAAGATCCGGAGCGCCTGGAAAGGGCCGCAGCCGAAAACCAAGCGCGACGGCCTGGTCCTCCAGAAGCGGGGATCGACGGAAGCGCTGGTGACCTACGACGGCGCCAAGTTCGTGTGGACTCCATACGGCGGCTGAGACGGATCAGGCCAGCGCCAGGATTAACCGCTCCATCATGCTCTTCATCGGCGCGGCGGCCGCGCTCACCGCGGCGGTGACCTCCGCATGCGACAACCGCGCGCGGCTCCGTCCCGTGGCCCAGTTGGTGACGCAGGAAATCGCGACCGCGGGAATGCCGAGCCCGGCGGCGATGGCCGCCTCGGCGCCCGTGGACATGCACACCGCGTCGGCGCCCATCCGCTCGAGCATGGCGATCTCCGCCGCCGTTTCATACGAAGGGCCGAGCACCACGCCGAGAACGCCGCGCTCCAGCCGCACTCCCGCGACCACGGCCGCGCGAGCGGCCTTCGCCATCAGCTCCTCGGAGTAGCCCGTCCGCGACGACAACCCGCGCGGACCGCGAGGCAGCTCCAGCGGCGGCTCCCGCTCCACCGGCACCCGCATCGGCGAGCGCCACTGCAGATTCACCTGATCCTCGACCAGCATCAGCGTGCCGGGCGTCATTCGCGTGGCGATGCCGCCCGCCGCGTTCGTGAGCACGAGCGACTTGATCCCGAGCGCCGCGAAGAGCCGTACGGTGCGCGTCGTCTCCTCGGCGCTGTGTCCCTCGTACAGGTGCGAGCGTCCCTGCGCCACGGCGACCGGGCGTCCCGCCCAGCGGCCGATCAGGATCCGGCCCGGGTGGCCGGCCACGGTGGGGCGCGGAAGTCCCGGGATGTCGGTCGTGGGGAACGCGGCGTCCCATGCCACGCCGTCGGCCACGACGCCCAGGCCGCTTCCCAGCACGAGTCCGGTGCGCGGCGTGATCGGCGTGCGCTTCCGGATGACGCGGATGGCGACCTCGGCGTCGAACGGCTCGGGGCCTTCGGGCTCGGCGGGCTTGGGCTTGAGGCGGGGGAGCGGGCTCATCGGGGCACGGGTCTCACGACGAAGGCCAAGCGAACCGCACGACGCGCGGCGGCCGGCACAACGACCCTCACAGCACGTCCGGGTCCACGCGCGTCCGGCGCGTCTCCGGCATCCGGAGCGCGCGGCGCGACAGGAAGACGAGATAGACCAGCGCGAGCACGTAGGGCGCGATCTCGACCGGCACGGCCAGCGGCGTTCCAGCGACGGCGGGCTGCGCGGCGCGCAGCAGCGCGGGTCCCAGCGCGAGCAGGATCGCGAACGCGAACGACCACCGCGCGGCCACGACGCACGCCAGCGCCAGGAAGCCGACGCCCACCGGCGGGCTCGGGCGATGGGCCCCCAGGAGCAGCGCCGCGCCGGGCACGGCCCAGAGCGCGCCCAGCACGAGCCCGGTCAGCCGATACAACCCCGACCGCGCGCCCGGAAGCCGGAGCGAGGGCGCCTCGCCGAAAGCGCGGAGGCGGAGCCCGAAGGGCGTCTGCCAGAGGACCCAGGCCGCCAAGGCGACCACGAGCGGTGCCGCCCAGAGGATCGGATTCATGAGGAGATCCTCCGAGGGGGTCCCGCCGAGCACCGTGCCGTGCACGATTCCCGGGAGCGGCTTCACCTCGAGGAGCCGGTAGGGACCGGCGCGCGTCAGGAGGCCCAGCGCCGCGGCGGGCACGAGGCTGAGGCAGAAGGAGCCGACCGCCGGGTCGGAGCGAAGCAGGTGGAGCAGCAGTCCCGCCACGACCGCGAAGAGGGCCGCCGATCCCACGCCCGCCGCCAGCGCGACGCCCCAGCTTTCGCTGTACTCGTAGCCCAGGATCAGCCCGATCATGGCCGAGGCCACGCACCCCTCGACGCCCAGGCCCGAAGCGCCCGCGCGCTCCCAGTAGAGACAGGAGGCCACGAAGAGCGCGAGTGCCGCCCATTCGAGGGGAAAGCGGAGGAGCGCCGTCCAGTCCAACGTCATCGCGTTTCGCTGAGCAGCGCGCGGATCTTCGTCTTCAGGAGGTCGATCGCGACGAAGTTGTAGCCACCCTCGGGAACGATGAGGTCGGCGTAGCGCTTCGAGGGCTCGACGAACTGCAGGTGCATCGGGCGGACGCTCGATTCGTACTGGCGGATGATGGAGTCGAGCGTGCGGCCGCGCTCGGTCAGGTCGCGCTTCATGCGCCGGATGAAACGGATGTCGGGATCGGCGTCGACGTACAGCTTGATGTCCATGAGCTGGCGGATCGAGGGATCCTCCAGGATCAGGAGGCCATCCAGGATGATCACGCGGCGCCCGGCGGCGCGGCGCCCCTGCGCGAGGCGCGTGTGCGTGCGCATGTCGTAGATCGGGATGTCGACCGAGCCCCCCGCGAGGAGCGTCTCGAGCTGCGCGCGGAGGAGGTGGCTGTCGAAGGCGTCGGGGTGGTCGAAGTTACGGTTCTCGCGCTCGCCCAGCGGGATCGCCTGGAGGTCCTTGTAGTACATGTCCTGCTCGAGGATCAGGACCTCGTCGTTGCCCAAGTCCTCGGCGATCGTCTGGGCGACGAGGGTCTTGCCGGCGCCCGTGCCGCCGGCGATGCCGATGAGGATCCCGCGGCGCCCGTCGGTCACCTAGCGGCTGCCCACCTGTCGCCTGGAGGGGTCCGTTTCGATCTCGGCCGCGGTGAGCGCGGCGACGTAGGGGAGATGGCGGTAGCGCTCCGCGTAGTCGAGCCCGTAGCCGACGACGAACCGATCGGGCACGGTGAATCCGACGTAATCCAGCGGGACCTGGCGCTCGCGGCGCCCCGGTTTGTCGAGCAGGGTGGCGATGCGCAGCTTGCGCGGTCCGCGCTGGAGCAGGGTCTCGCGCAGGAAGGCCAGGGTGTGCCCGCTGTCCACGATGTCCTCGACCAGCACGACGTCCCTGCCCAGGATCTCCTTCTCGATGTCCTTCAGGAGCCTCGGGGAGCGGTTGGACTCGGACGCCTGCCGATAGGACGAGACGCTCACGAAGTCGATCTCGTGCGGGATGGGGATCGCTTTCATCAGATCGGCGACGAACATGACGCAGCCGTTCAGGACGCCGATGAGCAGCGGGCTGGTGTCGGGATGATCGCGCGCGATCTCCTTGGCCACCTCGCAGACTCGTCGCTGGATGTCCGCCGCGCTGATCAACACTTCCATGGGGTGGGCCTCCGGTGCGGTTTCGGGCGCACTCTAGCATCGCCCCCGGGGGGTGTCAAATCGGGCGCAAGTTCCGACTCCCGTTGCCGATAATGGGCGGAAGCGGGGAGTCGTCCAGGGAGGAAAGGGAGGGTCATGGAGCGACCGAAGACGGAGCGCCGCGGCCTGCAGCGCCGGCGCCGGGACCGCCGGGCCGAAGGGCGCATGGAGCGGCAGCTCTTCTGGATGCTCTGGGGCGTCGCCTTCATGAACTACCTGGACGCCGGGCAGACCGTCTACCTCCTTAACGTGAAGCTGATGGTCGAGGCCAACCGGCTGATGGCCTGGATCCTGGACCACTCTCCCTACGCCTTCTGGCTCTACAAGACGCTGGTTCCCTCGCTGGGCTGCTTCCTCCTCTGGAAATTCCGCAAGCGCGTGCGCTGGATGTATGGCGCGGTGCTCACCGTCTTCGCGGTCTATTTCACGGTCGTGCTCCGCAGCTTTCTCTACATGCTGCTGCCGATCGGACCCCCCGTCTAAGCGGCAAGAAACCTCCCGCCGCGCCCGATCGGGCATAACGCAACGCCACCCAGGTCCTGAGGCCTCTTGCCACAGCTGAGGCCCCCGCGTCCCCGCGGAACCCCCTCCCCCCTGGCTGTTGATAAGTGGCTAAGTATTATAATACCAGAAACTTAACTAACAACCGCCGCCCGCCGCGCATTGTACCGATTCGTGCATTTTCCAATGGCATGTTCGGTGCATGGGCGTATTTCCCGGTAGCCCGCCGTGGTGCCGAGGGCGGGTGGAACGGAGGAAGCAAATGGGCGGAACGTACGGCGGTTCGTACCTGCGTCTGGCCATCGATCCGGCGGCGCGCGGCCCGGTGGCGCGTGAAGACGTCGGCTATTTTTTCATCAACTCCTTTCTCCTTTCGCGCATCGATTCCGATCTTCCTTCCGACCTCGCCGAGTTCGACGAGGACGTGAACATCTATACGGCGGCGCTCCTCGCCGGCGTCGTGTCGGGCCGTGAGGACCTCCTTCGCGCGGACCTGGTTTCAACTCGGGATGCGGATGTCTTCGCTCGCGTGCAGGACAGCAAGGACCAGCGGCTCCGGTATCAGGTGTACAAGGCGAACGCCGACTTCCTGTACGTGTCGCTCGGCGTGTTCACCGAGGCGGTCGCGGCGGATTCGGGTACGGTTGAGCCCGACGCCGTCCGCCTGACGGGGCGTGGCAAATCCTACTATCAGTTCGCGTCGGCGTACGCCGAGCGCCTCTACGGCTCGCGCGCGGGCATCGCCGAGGTGATGGACAAGCTCTCGCGCAACTTCGAGGCCTATACCCGCGTGATGTCGTGGATGAGCGGGGAGTACCTGAACCTGGTCCGCCGGCTGAGCGAGGGCGAAGTCTTCCACATCGAGCGCGACGCGCAGGTCCGCTTCGAGGACGCCCACAAGAGCCACACGTGGGATGACCTCCTGGATTCGTACGTGGAATGGCAGAAGACGCACGCGATCGAAGCGCGCCGCCGCCTCATGCGCGCCGCGCGCGAGCTGAAGCGCGTGGATCCCGACTTCTCGCTCCGCGCCTTCCGCGACAAGTGGGGCTCGCCGCGCCGCTCGTAGCCCCAGGCGCCGCGCCGCTCCCAGCAATCGCCCCCGACCGCGCTCCCGTTTGACAGCCCCGGAGCGGTCCAGTAGGTTGGGCCGCCTCATGTCGGCGCGCATCCGCATCGGTCTCTTAGGCTGCGGCGTGGTCGGCGCGGGGTTCCTGCGTCTGCTCGCCTCGCGCTCGCGCGCGGTGGAGTCGGCCGCCGGCGCGCCGCTCCGCGTGACGCGGCTGGCTGTACGCGATCCTAACCGGCGGCGCGAGGTGGACCTCTCCGGTGTGGAGGTCGGCACCGACCCCCTCGCCGTCGCTTCCGCCGACGACGTGGACCTGCTCGTCGAGCTGATGGGCGGGGCCGAGACGGCTCGCCCCGCCGTGGAGCGGGCGCTGGAGCGCGGCATCCCCGTCGTCACCGCGAACAAGCACCTCATCTCCGTTCACGGCGCGGCGCTCGAGGCGGCCGCGGCCGCATCCGGCGCCCCGCTCCTCTACGAAGCCTCCGTCGCGGGCGTCATCCCGGTCCTCCAGGCGCTGGACCACGGGCTTCGCACCGAGCGCTTCACGCTCCTCGTCGGAATCCTGAACGGCACCACGAACTACATCCTCTCGACGATGGAGCGCGAAGGGCGCTCGTTCGAAGAGGCGCTCGCCGCCGCGCGCGAGCTGGGATACGCCGAGGCGGATCCGACGCTCGATCTCTCCGGCGCCGACACCGCCCAGAAGCTCACGGTCCTCGCGCGGCGCGCGTTCGGCGCGCCGGTGCCGCACGACTCCATCCCCACCGAGGGGATCGTCGGCCTCGAGCTGGAAGACCTGCGCCAGGCGGACCGCTTCGGTTACGTCGTGAAGCTCCTGGGCATCGGCATCCGCTCGGCCGAGGGGCTCGACCTGCGCGTGCACCCCGCCTTCATTCCCAAGCGCTACCTGCTGGCCTCGGTGCGCGACGAGTTCAACGGGGTCTATCTGAGGGGGGACGCCTCGGGCTCGATGCTCCTCTACGGGAAAGGGGCCGGCGCGCTCCCCACGGCGCAGGCGGTGCTGGGCGACGTGATCGCGGTCGCGCGCGAGCTCCTCCTCCGTGGCGGCGCACCCGCGGGAGCGCGGCGCCCGGCTCGCGCCGCCTCCCAGGCGCCCGAGGACGAGCGGCTGCCGCTGGACGAGGTGCGGACCAAGTACTACCTGCGCCTGATGGTCGAGGATCAGCCCGGCGTCCTGGCGCAGATCGCCCACCGGCTCGGCGCCTCTCGCGTGAGCGTGGCCCAGATGCACCAGGCGCAATCCGTGCGCGGGCAGGCCTCGATCACCATGCTCACGCACGAGACGCGGGACAAGGACGCGCGCGAGGCGGTGGCGGCGATCGCCTCGATCCCGTCCGTCCTCAAGGGCCCGCGCGCCGTCCGGATCTTCGACCTGTGAGCCGGGGCGCCGCTTCCACCGGCCCCGCGGGCCCAGCCGTGGCGCGTCCGTGGCGCGGGATCGTGCGCGAGTTCCGCGACATCCTGCCGCCGATCCCCGAGGAGGCCGTGGTCACGCTCCTCGAGGGGAACACGCCGCTCGTGCCCGCGCCGCGCCTGGCCGCGCGCATCGCTCCGGGGCTCGAGCTGTACGTCAAGGTGGAGGGGCAGAATCCCACCGGCTCGTTCAAGGACCGCGGCATGACCGTCGCCGTCTCGCG
>DASSLZ010000244.1:0-6325 GCA_035689165.1 Candidatus Eiseniibacteriota bacterium
GCCTCGGGCACGGTTTCCCTCATCCGCACCCGCCGGTCGCACGCGATGCTGCTCGCGGCGCGCGCGCAGGGCGGCCCCGTGGTCCTGGTCAACGGTTTCGACGCGCGCGTCACCACGCCGCGCGGCACGTTCGACCTGGCCTCGCACCGCTACGTGCCCGACGTCGTCCATCCCGACGGACATCGCCGCATCGAATCGTTCACCACCGACCCCTGGCCCACCTGGGTCTTTCACCTGGAGGACGGCACCCGCATCGAGCAGCAGCTCTTCACCGTGAGCGGCGCCGCGGGAGTCATCCTCACCTGGAGCGTCGTGGACGGCACCGCGGCCGGCGTGCAGCTGATGGTCCGGCCGCTGATCTCCGGGCGCGAGGCGCGCGCGCTCCACCACGAAAACCCGCACTTCCGGGCCGAGGCGGTCTGCTGCGACACCTCGGTCGAGTGGCGCCCCTACGACAGCGTCCCCGCGATCCTCGCCGGATCCAACGGTCACTACGGACACCACCCCTTCTGGTACAAGAACTTCCTCTACGAGGCCGACCGCGCCGCCGGCCGCGACCACGTGGAGGACCTGCACTCCCCCGGCGCGTTCCGCTTCGACCTGGGCCGCGGCGAAGCGGTGCTCGTGCTGACGACCGCCGAGGGGCTTCGCGCCATGGAGGCGCACGCCGCCGCGCGGGCGGCGGGACTGCCGGGATTCGTCGGGCCCACGAGCGGCGATCCCGAGGGCGCGCTGGAGGCGCTGCGCGAGAGCGAGCGCGCCGCCCGCGCCGACGCCCCCACGCCGCTCCTGCGCGCGGCCGAGTCGTACGTGGTCCGGAGCGGGAGCGCGGCGGGCGTCGCGGCGGGCTATCCGCGAACGCGCGCCTCCAGCCGCGAGACGTTCGCTTCGGTCCGCGGGCTCTGCATCGCGACGGGACGCCTCGACGATGCGAAGCGGATCCTGCTCCCCTGGGTGCCGACGCTGGCCCAGGGACTGTTCCCCACCACGTTCCCCGAGGGCGCCGCCCAGCCCCGGTACGACTCGGTGGACGCGCCCCTCTGGTTCATCATCGCCGCGCACGAGCTCCTGTGCGCCTCGGCCGAGGGCCGGCGCCGCGTCTCGGCGGCGGAGCGCAACACGCTCCGCGGCGCGATCGAGGCGATCCTCCCCTGGTACGTCGAGGGAACGAAGCACCGGATCCGCATGGACGAGGACGGGCTGTTGGCCGCGGGCGAGCCGGACGCGCGCGTGACGTGGATGGACAAGGCGTGCGGGGCGATCGCGCCGCGCATCGGGAAAGCGGTCGAGGTGCAGGCGCTCTGGCTGAACGCGCTCCGCGCGGGGGCGGAGATCTCGAACCGGTGGGAGGCGCTCTACCATCGCGGGCGCGGCTCGTTCGAGCGGCGCTTCTGGAACGAGGGCGCCGCTTCGCTCCACGACGTCGTGGACCTGAACCACGAGCGCGGCGTGGCCGACGCTTCGTTCCGCCCCAACCAGATCCTCGCGATCGGGGGCCTTCCATGGCCCGTGTTCGAGGGGAAGCGCGCGCGCCAGGTGGTGGACCTGGTCGAGGCGCGCCTCTTCACGCCGATGGGGCTTCGCGCGGGACCCGCCGTCGACCCGGCTGCGCCCCGTCTGGCCTGGCCCTGGATGCTGGGGCCCTTCGTCGAGGCGTGGGTGCGCGTGCGCGACAACATGCCCGAGGCCCGCGCCGAGGCGCGCGAGCGCTTTCTCGCGCCGCTTCTGGCGCGGCTGGGCGAGGGCGGCGTCGGCCAGGGCGGGCTGGGCCACCTGCCCGAAGCCGTGGACGCCGATCCGCCGCAGGCCGAGCGGGGGGCACCCTTCTACGCGCTCTCCGTCGCCGAGGCGATTCGCCTGGACCAGGTGGTGCTGCCTCGTTTGTGAAGACGCTTCCGATGGACATGAGCACTTCCGGCGGTTCGCCGCCGCTCGCCACGCCGCCGCCGCGCCACTATCCCTGGCAGCGGACCGCCCTCGCGCTCGCCGTCGCGACGCAGGGCGTGATCAACCTGTTCTCGGCGCTGCTCTCGCACCCGCCCGAGCGCCTCCTCGCGCTTCGACATTTGGTCCCGACCGACGTCATGGACCAGAGCCGCACGTTCACGTTCGTGGCGGGCGCGCTCCTGATCGCGACGGCCTGGGGTCTGCGCCGCGGGAAGCGCCGCGCGTTCGTGGTCGCGCTCTTCCTGGCCGCGCTCTCCGTGCCGATGAACCTGCTCAAGGCGATCGACTTCGAGGAAGCGACCGCCGCCTCGGTGCTCCTCTTCGCTCTGGGGATCAGCGGCGACGCCTTCCGCGTGAAGAGCCGCGAGCTGACCTTCGGCGCGATCGGCCAGCGCACGCTCTGGACCGGCGCCTTCTTCCTGGTCTACGCGGTGGCCGGCTGCTACTGGCTGGAGGCCCACTACGGAGGCGGCGCCTCGCTGGGCCGCGCGGTGTCGGAGGCCGCCTACCGCCTCTTCGGCATCGGCGAACCCCACTTGGAGACGATCGCGCCGCTGCACACCCAGGCCTCGCGGATGGCCCGGTGGTTCACCCATTCGCTCGCGCCGATCGGCGCCCTGATCCTCGTGGGCACGGCGCTGGCGCTCCTGCGTCCGGTCGCGCACCGCGAGCGCCACCGCACGGAGCGGGAGCGGGTGGCGCGGCTGTTGCGCCACTACGGCGAATCCTCGGTCGGCGCCTTCGCGCTCGAGCCCGACGTGGACTACTTCTTCAGCCCGACCGGCCGCGCCGTGATCGCCTACCGCTTCGAGTCGAACGTGCTCCTGGTGCTGGGCGATCCCATCGGCCCGGACGACGAGATCCCGCCCCTGCTCCAGCAGTTCGCGACCTATTGCGCCGAGCACGACTGGACCTTCGCGCTCTTCCAGGCGCGCCCCGAGAAACTGGCGATCTACCGCGAAGCGGGATGGCGCGCGGTGCACATCGGCGTGGACCCCATGCTCCGGCTGGACCGCTTCACGCTGGAGGGGTCGGCGATGGGCGACGTGCGGCGCTCGCGGAACAAGCTGGAGGCGGCGGGGCTCGAGGCGCGGCTCTATCCGCCCGACTCGCACCCGTTCGACCCCTCGCGCGAATCGGCGATGCGCGACCAGCTGGCAGCCGTGTCGTCGGAGTGGCTCCGTTCGCGCAAGGGGGCGGAAAAGGGATTCGCGATGGGCCGTTTCGACACGAACCGTCTCGCCGACCAGTGGCTGGCGGCGGCCTACAACCCGGAGCGCCAGCGAGTGGAGGCGTTCATCACGCTCGTGCCGATCTGGGCGCGGCGCGGCTGGGCGCTGGACCTGATGCGCCGCCGCGACGACGCCCCCTCCGGCGTGATCGAGTTCCTCATCGTGCACTGCGCCGAGGCGGCCAAGGAGCGCGGGGACGAGCTGATCTCCCTGTCCCTCTCGGCGCTGGCCAAGACCGAGGCGGACGCCGCCGACGCCGGCGACCGGGCGCGCGCGTTCCTGATGGAGCACCTCCGGCGTTTCTACGACTTCGAGGGGCTCTTCCGCTGGAAATCCAAGTTCGCGCCCGACTTCGAGCCGCGCTACCTGGTCTATGCCGACCCGCTCGCCCTCCCCCGGGTGGTCTTCGCCCTGGCCCGGGCTCAGAGCCCCGGCGGATTTCGTTCCTATTTCCGGAAGGCGGCATGATAGCGTCGTCGCACGACAAATTGGCAGCCCCCGGAAACGGAACCGGCGCCAACGGTCGGGGTATGCGTGCGACAGACGCCGTTCTGCTGTTCGCGGCATCCAAGGAGAATATGAGACCGCTTCGCTGGTTCGTCATCGCGCTGGTGGCAGGGTGCCTGGGTCTGATGGCCCAGACGGCATCCGCCGCCACGCATTCCGTTGCGAGACACCATCGCTCCGCGACGATGCTGCGCCAGACCAGCCGCGCCGCCGCGAACCGCACGGTGCCGGCGTCCCGTCAGGGACGGCGCCTTCCCTCGAATCCAGCGAACCGGTCAAAAACGCGCCACTCGACCGCCCCTACCGGCCGCGGCCGCGGACATTCGACCTATGGCGTTCTTCCCCACGCGGCGAACGCGACGCCGGATGACCGCTATGGGGCGTTTCGTCTTGCCGCCGTGGACGATCCCGGCGCGCGACTGAATCGGATGCTGGAGAGCCGTGGACCTCCGCGGGCGGGTCCCCATTGGATCCCCGCGTCTCGCGGGTTCTACTCCCCTCTCCCGCGCACCTCTCCAGCTCCGTACATCTCGCAGTCCAACTCCAGGCAGCACCGATCGTTCCGCTCACCCCGACAAACCGATGACTCACCCAGGTCCGGCTCTTTGGCCAAGGACCCCCTCTTGCCGTCCGTTTTCGAGGGCGCGGCGGCGGGACCTGACATGCCCTCAACCGAAGGAGTCCCTTCATGAAGCGCAGCCTGATCACCTCATCTCTGGCCGCACTCAGCGTGGCGTTCCTGCTGCCGATGGGCGCGCACGCGGCCACCACCACCACGACCAACGCGACGGCGGCCAAGCACACGACGGCCGCGAAGTCCGCGACGGCGGCCAAGACCACGACCGCGGCGAAGTCGGCCAGCACCACGCCGGCCACCAACGCGACCGCGAGCAAGCCGACCCGGCGCCATCACACGATGGCCAAGAACGCCTCGGCCACGAAGGCCAAGGCCACCAAGATCGACATCAACACGGCGACGCGCGAGGAGCTGATGACGCTCCCCGGCATCGACGGCGACGAGGCGGACAAGATCATCGCCGGTCGTCCGTACAAGAGCATGGCGCAGCTGAAGACCAAGGGCGGCTTGACCAACGCCGAGTACCGGAAGATCAGCCGCAAGGTCACCGCGAAGCAGGCGGCGGCGATGCATTCGGAGGCGCCGGCAAACGGGACGCCGAGCACGGACAGCGGGGCCCAGTCGAGCAGCGGTAGCAGCGCGAGCGGGTCAAGCGACCAGACCACGAAGTAAGGCGACCGTTTTCTCCATGCCGTAATCCGGCAGCCGGTGGCCGGCCCCCGGCACCCTCGGACCCGCGCGTGCGGTCGCAAGGCCGCACGTCGGGTCGCCGGGCGGGTCCGAACTCCGCCCGAGGGGAAGCCGGCTCCGCGTTTTCTGCTATCCTCCCGAACCACCCCCAAGCCCCACCGCGAACAGGGAGGACGCAGGAATGAGCCCGACGATTCGACACGCATTGTGGTGCGCCGCGCTGATGGCGGGCATCGGCCTCGCGGCGCCGGCCTCGGCGACCGACAAGGCGCCGGCCAAGGATGCCGGCAAGCCCGCCGCGGGACAGCCGTCCCAGCAGGAGATGATGGCGGCGATGATGAAGATGGCGGCTCCCGGCCCCGAGCACGCCGCGTTGAACCCCCTCGCCGGTTCCTGGAAGACCGTGACCAAGATGTGGAACAGCCCCTCGGGCGAGCCGGTCACCAGCGAGGGCACCTGCGAGCGCAGCTGGATCATGGGCGGCCGCTACCTGGTGGCGAACTACAAGGGCGACTTCGCCGGCATGGCCTTCGAGGGGATGGAAGTCCTGGGCTACGACAACATGAAGAAGCAGTACGTCAGCTCGTGGGTCGACAACATGGGCACCGGGATCATGATGACCCAGGGACCCTCGATGGATCCCGCCACCCACTCCTATACGCTGAGCGGCACGATGATCGGCCCGTCAGGCCAGGAAACGACGGCGCGCGAGGTCACGAACATCGTCGACGGCAACACCTACACGATGACGATGTTCGCGAGCGACCACGGGCAGGAACAGAAGATGATGGAGATCACCTACAGCCGTAAGAAGTGAGCCGCGGCTCGCGGTGAACTCCGAAGCCACGACGACAGGGGCGCCTCGATCGGGATCGCGGTCGAGAGCGCCCCTTGTCCTGGCCATCGCGATCACGCTGGTCACCTGGTCCTCGGCGTACGCCGCGATCCGCCACGCCGTGCGCGGGTTCCCTCCCGCCTCCCTCGCCCTGATCCGCTTCGCGATCGCGTCGGTCACGCTCGCGCTCCTGACCGTGCCGACGAGGCGGGTCTCGCTGCGCGGGATCTCCCGGCGCGACCTGGCGGGCTTCGCCCTCATGGGATTCGTGGCGATCGCGATCTACCACACCGCGCTGAACGCCGGCGAGCGCACGGTGCACGCCGGCGCGGCGAGCCTGCTCATCAACACGGGACCGATCTGGACCGCCCTGATCGCGATGGTGTTCCTGGGCGAGCGGCTGGGCACGCGCGGCTGGATCGGGACCGCGCTCGCCTTCCTCGGCGCGGTGATCATCTCGGTGGGCGCGGCGGGCGGGATCCGCTTCGAGGGGGATGTCGGGTTCATCCTGATCGCCTCGCTCTGCCAGGCGGTCTA
>DASSLZ010000245.1:0-6508 GCA_035689165.1 Candidatus Eiseniibacteriota bacterium
GCACCCCGAGGTGAAGCGCGCCGAGGCCGAGGTCGAGGCGCGAACCCAGCGGCTGCTCTCGATCCGGGGCGGCCGCACGGTCACCTCGTTCCACCGCGAGCTGGGGAAGATCATGTGGGAGTACTGCGGCATGGCGCGCTCCAAGGAGAGCCTCACGAAGGCGCTCGGGATGATTCCGCCGCTGCGCGAGGAGTTCTGGAAGAACGCCGCGGTGCTCGGCGACGAAAAGGAGCTCAATCAGGCGCTGGAGCACGCGGGGCGGGTGGCGGACTTCATGGAGCTGGCCGAGCTCCTCTGCCTGGATGCTCTGGAGCGCGAGGAATCGTGCGGCGGACACTTCCGCGTGGAGCACCAGACGCCGGACGGCGAGGCGCTGCGCGACGACGAGACGTTCTGCCATGCCGCCGTCTGGGAATACCAGGGTCAGGATCGGAAACCGCTCCGCCACGTGGAGCCTCTCGTCTTCGAGACCGTCCACCTCGCCCAGCGGAGCTACAAGTGAACCTGACCCTCCACGTCTGGCGCCAGAAGAACGCTTCCGAGCGCGGGCGCTTCGTGACCTACGAGGCGCGCGACATCAGCCCTGACATGTCCTTCCTCGAGATGCTGGACGTGGTAAACGAAGGGCTGACGCTGAAGGGGGAGGAGCCGGTCGCGTTCGATCACGATTGCCGCGAGGGGATCTGCGGCACGTGCGGGATGGTGATCAACGGACGCGCGCACGGGCCGAGGGCCCGGACCACCGCCTGCCAGCTCCACATGCGCTCCTTCGAGGACGGCGACACGATCACCATCGAGCCCTGGCGCGCGGCAGCCTTCCCGGTGATCCGGGACCTCGTCGTGGACCGCTCGCCGTTCGACCGCATCATCGCGGCGGGCGGATTCATCACCGCTCCGACCGGCAGCGCTCCCGAGGCGAACAGCCTGCCGGTGCCGAAGGAGAACGCCGAGCTCGCCATGGACGCCGCGGCCTGCATCGGCTGCGGGGCGTGCGTCGCCGCGTGCCCGAACGCCTCGGCCATGCTCTTCACCGCGGCCAAGGTGGCGCACCTCGGGCTCCTGCCGCAGGGGCAGCCCGAGCGCGAGCGGCGCGTGAGGGCGATGGTGACGCAGATGGACACGGAAGGCTTCGGCGGGTGCACCAATCACCGCGAATGCGAGGCGGTCTGCCCCAAGGGGATCACGATCGACAACATCGCGCGCCTGAACGCCGACTACATCCGGGCCTCGGCGGGATACGGGAAACGCATGGCTGCCGACGAGGGCGGCGCGGGCTAGACCGACCCGGCCGGGGCTCCCGGCCCTCCGATCAGCCTACGGACGCGGCGGTTTCCCTGGGCACCGCGACCTCCTCCGCCGGCGCGAACCGCCCGCGGAAGAACCGCAGATGGGGCGGCTCGTACACGAAGGCCAGCCCGCCGATCGATTCCCGCCGCTTCCAGACCCGGATGATCCCCTCGGCCACCGCGCGCATGTGGTCGTTCGTGTAGACGCGGCGCGGAATCGTAAGGCGAACCAGCTCCAGAGCCGGGCGGTAGTTCTTCCCGGTATCGGGATCGCGCCCCTTCGACACGTTGCCGCGCTCCATCACGCGCACGCCCGTCTCGATGTAGATCTCCGCGGCCAGCCGCTGCGCCGGATACTGGTCCTGGTCCACGTGGGGCAGGAAGCGCCGCGCGTCGATGAAGATCGCGTGGCTTCCCGCCGGCGTGACGATGGGGACGCCCCCCTCGGTCAGCAGACGTCCCAGGAACGCGGCCTGCTCCACCCGCGTGCGGATGTAGCGGTCGTCGAGCATCTCGATCACCCCGCGCTCCATGGCGGCCAGATCGCCGGGGCACAGCCCGCCGTCGGCAACGCCCCCCTCGTACACCCGGAGCAGCGCGTCGGCCTTCCGCTTCCACTCCGCGTTGTCCTTGAACGCGAGCACGCCTCCGATGTTCACGAGGAAGTCCTTCTTCCCGGAGATCGTGAAGCCGTCGCCGTAGACCATCATCTCGCGCAGGATGTCCCGGATGTGCGTGGCGTGGTAGTGCGGGTCGCGCTTCTGGATGAAGTAGGCGTTCTCCACGGCGCGCGTCGCGTCGAAGAACACGGGGATGCCGAGCTCGCTGCAGAGCGCATAGACCTCCTGCATGTTCCGCATGCTGACCGGCTGGCCGCCGGCCATGTTCACGCTCTGCTCGAACGAGACGTAGGCGATCTGCTCCGCGCCGTGCCGCGCGACCAACCCTTTCAGCTTCTCGAGATCGATGTTCCCTTTCCAGGGAAAGGTCGAGGCCGGGTCGTGCGCTTCGTCCACGATCACGTCGGCGAACACGCCGCCCGCCAGCTCCTGGTGCAGCTTCGTGGTCGTGAAGTACATGTTGCCGGGGACCAGCTGCCCGGGGCGGATCAGGATCTCGCTCAGGATGTGCTCGGCCGCGCGCCCCTGGTGCGTGGGAACGACGTGCTGATAGCCGTAGGTCTCGCGGATCGTCTGGACGAAGCGCAGGTAGGCGTCGCTGGTCGCCGCCGTCGCGCGCGCCGCCTCGTAGGCGGCCCACTGGTCGATGCTCATCGCGGAGGTGCCGGAGTCGGTGAGGAGGTCGATCGTGACGTCCGCCGAGCGGAGCAGGAACGTGTTGTAGCCGGCTTCGCGCACGGCCCCCTCGCGCTGCTCCCGCGTCGTCGAGGGGATCCGCTCGATCGTGTGCACGACGAACGGGTAGCAATCGAATTCGTAGGGATCGAGGTCGGAGAAGACGGAGCGGAACTCCAGCTCGTCGTTCCAGGCGCCGCCCGTCATCAGCTCCAGGCGCGCCACCTTGTCGCGCTGGCGGTAGACGTTCACGATCGCGTCGGCGACCTGGTCCAGCTGCCACGTGGTCATCGCGAGCCGGGGGCATTGGACCGGCAGGTAGTCGCCCTCCGTCGAAGGTCCGGGGACCACCGCGCGCACGCCGGAGGAGAGATAGAGCCCGGCCGCGAGCGCGTGCGCCGCGTACTGCCGGTGCGCGGGGAGGAAGCGCGCCGCCTCGAGATACGCGCCGTCGCAGCCACGCTCCAGCGGCACCCCCGCGGTGCGCAGCCGCTCGGTGAAGTGCTCGGTCTCGCGCATGGCCCACTGCGCCTCGGCCTCGTCGCCCATTTCCAGGAGCCCGCGCGCCATCGATTCCATCGCGCGACCCGACATGCCGCCGTAGGTGTGCAGCCCCTCGTAGACGACGACCTCGTTCTGGAAACGCTCGTGATCCGCGGGGTTGTCGGTGGCGAGGACGCCCCCGATGGGACCCATCGGATCCTGCGCGCCGTCGATCGCCACGATGTGCGCCGTCTTCGAGATCTGCTTGACGATGTCGGCGATCTTCCGCGTGTCCTGGCCCGGTTCGTGGCGCTGGATGTACCACGCGTTCTCGATCACGCGCGAGGCGTCCAGCACGAGGCGCACGCCGCGCTTGTCGGCGGCGGCGCGCACGGCCTCGAGATTGGCCAGGCTGAAGGGGTGCATTCCGTCGGCGAACGCCTGGAGGTCGATCAGGGAGACCTCCTCCTCGGCCAGCGCCGCGCGAAGCGCGGGGAGATCGACGTTCCCCGTGAACACCGGCTCGCGCGCGTCGCGCACGTCCACGAGCCGCACCTGCCGGGCCGCGTAGACTCCGGCCCTTCCACGGGCGTTGCTGGCCACGGTGCCCCCCTGCGGCAACAGCGCCGTGGCGACCAGCTTCACGCACCCGAGGAGGTTGTGGGCGGGGCAGACGTACGTGTGTCCCAGGACCTGGTTCACGGCGGCGGTCAGCGCCTCGAAATTCCTCGCGCCCGCGTACGCCTCGTCGCCCAGGAGCTCGCCGGCCAGCTGTTCCTGGCTCCGCGCGCTCGTGCCCGTGGAGAGCATGTCGAACGTGACGTGGGCGGGAGGGAGCCGGTAGACGTTGAAGCGGGCCTCGGCCAGACGGCGCTTCCGCTCCTCGAGCGTGGGAAAGGAGATCAGCCGGACGGTCTTGATCTTGTGGGGCTCGTGCGACGGGACGTATGGCGCCACCGATGGCTCCTCGCGCGGGGAATGGGACGATGAGGGTGTCCCATCCAGGCTAGCGCATGGAGGCGCGAAGGGAAGTGGTACCTCGGTCCACTCGGGGGCTGGAAGGAGGTTGGCGCGCGCCGCCTCGCGGGGAGGCGCTATTGGCGCGGGACCTTACGGCGCGCCGCGGGGGAACGAACCCCCCCGCGGCCGCCTCCGGTCAGGAAGCCGTGCTAACGAGCCCGGCGCGAACGAAACGCGAGGGCCATCATGAGTCCCGCGCCGACGAGCGGAACGGTTCCCGGCTCGGGGAGGCTGGTGCCGCCGCCACCGTGGTCACCGCCGGTGCCGCCACTGTCGTGGTCGCCGCCGTTGTCGCAGTCACCGCCGTTGTCGCCGCTGCCGCCATTGTCGCCGTGGTCGCCGGTATCGCATACCACGCCCCCGTCGTCATCGCCGTTGTCGCCGCCATTGTCGCCGTTATCGTTGTTGCAGTCTTCTCCACCGCCGCCGCCGCCCTTGTCGCCGCCATTGCCTTTGTCGCCGCCGCGTCCATGGCCGTTGCCGGAGGAGATCGCGTCGCCAAGGTTGGCCAGGGACGAGCTCCCTGGAGTCTGGGTCTGCACCGCCACCGACTTGTCTCCCGGCTCACCGAAATGGTGGATCGCCAGGGGCGTCAGGGCGGCCAGGACCATTCCCGACAGCATGTAGCGGGTCTTGGAACGGGAGCTCTGGGTGCCGATACTCGCGACGTTTCCCGCGAGGGAGCCGCCGCCGCGTTGGAAGGTTCCGCGGGCGAGCAAGCGATCGCTCGTGCGGAACAGGATCCTGGCGTCCGAGGCCGATTGCGTGGCCGCGGGGGTCGCGCTCGCGAGCGCCGCGTCGGATCCCGGATGGTAGCTGGGATACGAGGGACTCGGCACCGCGAGCGCGGCTCCGTACAGGAGCACGGAGGCCAGCGCAGCGAGCGCGATTCCCTTCAGAAACTTCGGGTAAAGCTGCATATGCAGAACCTCTAAGGCCGCCACATGGAAGCAGCCTGAACGGGGGTCCCTGGGGTCGAGACTCGGAGGGGTCCTGTAATTGCTTCCCTAGGACCCTTGGACCGGTGTAAATCGAGGCCATCACCTGTCTTCAGCTTCCGAATCCCGGCGGCACCCCGGCCCCCACGTCGGGCCGGGCTCCGGCCGATCCTTTGGCCATCGTTCGGGGCGGTAGGTACTTACCCGGCTGACCGCGCCCGCCATGCCGTCTCTCCTCTCGTTCCCGGAGGAGCGTTCGAGCGTCACTGCATGAGCCGTGCCCCGGACGGGTTCCGGTTTTCTCGAAATCGCGGGAGGAAGGGTGAGTCGGTGGAACTACCCGGTCGTGATCGTGGGGGGAGGAGCCGCGGGGCTGATGGCCGCGCTCTTTGCGTCCGAGGCGGGCGCGCGCGTCCTGCTCGTGGAGCGGACGCGCGACGGCGGGCGGAAGATCGTGATGAGCGGCGGGGGGCGCTGCAACGTGCTGCCCTCGACGCTCGATCCCTCGCGGTTCGTGACGGAGTCCTCCCCGAACACGATGCGAAAGCTCCTCCTCGCCTGGCCGCTCGACGAGCAGCGGCGCTTCTTCGAAACGGTCGTGGGGATCCCGCTCGCCCTGGAAGCGGAAACCGGGAAGCTGTTCCCGGTGTCGAACCGTTCCCGCGACGTTCGGGACGCGCTGGTGGCGCTCGCGGCACGCCGCGGCGTGGAGCGCCGGTTCGACACGCGCGTGACCGGCGCGGCGCCTGCCTCCGATGGGGGGTGGCGCCTCACTGTCGAAGACGGTGAGCCGATTCCCGCGTCCACGGTCGTGCTGGCGACCGGGGGCCTGTCGGTGCCGGCGACCGGTAGCGACGGGGCGGGGCTGGCGATCGCACAGCGGCTGGGACACGCGATGCACGACACCTATCCCGCGCTCACGCCGCTCGTCGCGCAGCCCCATCGCTTCGCCGCGCTCTCGGGAATCTCGCTACCGGTGGCGCTGGAAGCGCCGCTCGGTCCCGGAAAGCGCTTCCGGTCCGAGGGAGGATTCCTCTTCACCCACAAGGGCTACAGCGGCCCCGCAGTGCTGAACCTCTCCCACCTGTGCGTGCGCGCGCGCCTGGAGGGGCGCGAGCAGCCGGTGTTCGCGCGCTGGACGCCGCTCGATGAAGCCGCGTGGGAAGCCGAGCTGCGCGAGGGGGAGGGTACCCTGCTGGCCGCCCTCCGCGCGCGGCTGCCCGCGCGCCTTGCCGAGATGCTCCTCGAGGAATCGGGGGTGGACGGCTCGATCGCGCTGGGGCAGCTCCGGCGGGAGGACCGCCGCCGTGTCGTCCTTGCGCTCACGCGCTTCCCGCTCTTCTGGACGGGCGACGAGGGCTACGGCAAAGCGGAGGTGACGGGAGGGGGCGTGTCGCTGGCCGAAGTCGAGCCGCGCACGCTGGAGAGCCGCCGGTGCCCGGGACTCTTCCTATGCGGGGAGATGCTGGACGCGTTCGGGCCGATC